>JAYUYU010000482.1:0-2031 GCA_043752365.1 Myxococcales bacterium
TCTTGCACGTCGGCGTAGCGGTTGGCCGCTGCTGCCAGCTCCAAAATGCTGGCTAGCGCCTGATGCAGCGCGAAGTCGTCGACGGCTTCGCGCACGTCGCGGCGGGCTCGGTCTGCGGCGTCGCTCAGCTCGCGATCGGCGTCGCTAGGCGCAGCCTCGCCCTTACACAGGGCTAGGCTGGGGTGGCGCAGCGCCAGCGCCGCCACCCGTTGCAGCAGATTGCCGACTTTGCCAGCTAGCTCCGAGTCGTGCGCCTCCACCAGTCTCTCGACCCGAAAATCGCTGTCGCGTGTCGTGTGCAGGTGGCGCAAGAAAAAGAAGCGCACCGCGTTCACCCCAAAACTCTCGACTAGCTGGAACGGATCGACCGCGTTGCCGAGCGATTTGCCAATCTTGCTGCCCTCGAGCGTGACGTAGCCGTGGACCTTGACGGAGCTGGGCAACGGTAAGCCCGCACTCAGCAAAATGCCGGGCCAGTACACGGCGTGAAAGCGCAAAATGTCTTTGCCGATCAGGTGCTCGCGCGCGGACGGCGTCTGCCCCCAGTATCGCAAAAACTGCGGAGTCCTTTCAGGAAAGCCAAACAAAGACAGGTAGTTGGCTAGCGCATCGAACCACACGTAAATGACCTGCGAAGGGTCGCCCGGCACCGCGATACCCCAATCGCGCGCGCGCTCACGGCTGCGTGAAACGCTGAAGTCCAAGAGCCCGCTCTGCACGAAGCTCACGACCTCGTTGCGACGCTCGCGTGGTTCGACGCGCAGCGCTCCGCTTTCCAACGCTTGCAATAGCGGCTCTTGAAAGCGCGACAAGCGGAAGAACCAGTTCGTCTCGTGCACCTCTTCCAGTGGCTCGCGGTGCGCGGGACAACGCCCTGCGACGAGCTCCGCCTCGCCCAAGAAGGCCTCGCAGCCCGTGCAGTAGCGACCCGTGTACGGCTTCGTGTACAGGTCTCCGGCGGCGGCGCAGCGCTGCCAAAGCGCCGTGACCGCAGGCGCATGGCGCGGGTCCCGAGAGGTGTGTAGGTAGTCGTCGAGCTCGACCCCCAAGCTTGCTTGTAGGCGTCGGAAGGTGTCGCCATGCTCGGTGACGAGCTGTCGAGTCGAGACGCCCAGTGCAGCCGCGGCGCGCGCGTTCTTCAAGCTGTGGTCGTCTGTGCCACCGGTGAGGCGTACCTCGCGTCCACGTTGACGCTGGTGCCGCGCCAGGGCGTCTCCCAGCAACAATTCGAGCGCGTGCCCGACGTGGGGTACGGCGTTGACGTAAGGGATGGCGGTGCTCAGAAATAGCGGAAATAGCGGATTGTTGCAGTTGGTCATGGTGTCCTCGGCTCTTCGGTTGGGAGCCGCGCGCGAGGACCCGTAGGACAAAACCAAACGAGCCACCCGCGGGCGGCTCGTGTCGTTCTCGTTGAAAGTTACTTCTCAACTCATCGAATACACGGCTACCCATCGCTGTGCGCTTGGCATGCTCTGGCTAGGTGATCGACGATTGGAGCTATTCACGAGAATGACAGCAGCTTACGGGCGCCACGCGGGCGGGTCAAGGAGTGCTACGTTTGTGCGCGTGTCCGAGCGGCGCCAGACGGTGACTTGGTTTTGGTGGTTGGCCCTGGCAGGGGCCAGCTGCTCGGTGTTTCCGGACGAGGCGGCGCTGCCCGGTCCCGGTCCCGGTCCCGGTGCTGGTCTTGGTGCTTCGGGCGGGGCGGGCGCTGGCGCAGGTGGTAGCTCAAGCTCGCCGCTGGCGGGCGGTGCTGGAGGCGGCGCTGCTGGCGTCGACGTCATGGCGCACGCGGGGGAGGGCGGCTCACCGGGTGGCGTAGGCGGAGGCGCTGCGGCGGGCATGGGCGGCGTGCTGGATGCTCCGGGCGGTGCCGGTGGTGTGGCGACCTGTGCGAATCCTCAGCAGCAGGTCGTGGCCGTCACTGCCGACACCTGGATTGAAGCGGCCCAGCCCAGCACAGGGCACGGCAATGACGCCACGCTCTCGATCGTTTCGGGCGGGCAGGAGCAGAGGGCCCTGTTCGAGCTC
>JAYUYU010000483.1:0-2031 GCA_043752365.1 Myxococcales bacterium
GCTTGCACACCTGTAAGCCTGACGAGCGCGCGGTTCCAAATCACGATGTCTGTATCTGGTCCAAGCGCGCAAACGCCTTGCGGTAAATCTTCGAGAATCTGTCGAAAGTAGCCGCGGAAGGCCTCCAACTCGAGCGCCGCGCCGTGCAATGGCACACGGGCCTCGCGCAAGCGCTGCTCCAGAATGCGCAGCTGGTCGGCCAGTGCGGTGCGCGCGCTTTGGTCCATGCGCAAGCTATCGTCGACGACCATGCGCGCCAGAACTGGGCCCATCAAGCCCGAGAGGTTGCGTTCGATGCGCTCGCGCAGCAGCAGCAGCTCGGCTGGGCGCCGTTCGTCGAGCGGCATGGTGAGATCACGGAGCGCGCGCTGCACCTCGGCTTGGGCGGCGTCCGCGCCGAGCACTGACTCGAGGCGGGTCCGGAACTCGGATGGTGAACCTGCGGCCACGATGCCGCCCGTGCCAGGCGTCGGGGAGTCGCTCTCGGCGTTGGCCGTGTTGGCCGGCCAGAGCACGGAGACTGCGACGAACAAAAGCCCGTTGACCGAGAGCGACAGCAGCGTGGAGAGCGACCACGGATCTTCGTCGAGCCGAAGCAGCTCGCGCAACGCCGGAGCCGTGCTGCCGAACGTCTCGGAAGCCAACACCGGCAGGGCCAGCAGCGCGGTCCACAGCACGATGCCGGCGCACAATCCGGCGATGAAACCACCACGTGTCGCGCGCGGCCAGAACAGCACCCCGACCAAGCCGGGCAGAAACTGCGCTACCGCAGCGAACGACACCAAACCTAGCTCGGCCAAGCCCAGCCGCTTGTCGAGCAACAGAAAGCAGCCCAATCCAGCCAAAATGATGGCGACGATCAACGCGCGGCGCGCCCACAGCAGCCACCCGTAGAGGTCACGCTGACGCGCCTGCGTGCCGACCCCACGTAGCGGCAAGAGCAAGTGATTGAGCGACATCGACGCCAGCGACAGCGTCGTCAGAATCACGGTGCCGCTAGCCGCCGACAGCCCGCCCACGAACGCCAATCCGGACAGCGCGTTGGAGGTGCCGGCGAGGGTGATGCCGAGCACGTAGTACTCGGGGTTGGCGTCCGGCTTGAGCGCGGTACCGGCCAGCAAAATCGGCACGATGGGTAGGTTGAGCAGCAGCAGGTACGCCGGAAATCCCCAGCTTGAAACGCGCAGCGCGCGCGGCCCGGGACTTTCGGCGAACGCGACGTGAAACTGGCGCGGTAGCAAGAAGGCGGCCGAGAACGACAGCAAAAGCAGCGTGCCCCACGGCGCGTCCCGGACTGGGCGTTGCAACGCCTGCAGCGCCTCGGGGTGCTCGGCGACCCAGCGATTCATGTCGCCGAAGCCGTCGAAGACACCGAATACTGCGAATGCACCGACCGACAGCAGCGCCAGCAACTTGACGACCGATTCGAAGGCGATCGCGACCACCAGGCCCTGGTGACGGTCGCGCTGCGCCGGGTGTCGTGCACCGAATAGAATCGCGAACAATGTCACCATCGCGCAGAAACCGAACGCTATGGCGGCTGGCCTAGTGCCATAGGCGATCACGCTGACCGACTCGGTGATGGCGCGGATTTCGAGCGCCAGGTACGGCACACTGCCGGCCAACATGAATAACGTCACCAAGCTGCCGACCAGCGGTCCCCGATAGCGAAATACGAACAAGTCGGCCAGTGACGTCAGTTGATACTCGCGGGTCAGCCCGAGCACGCGCTGCCAAACGACTGGCGTCAGCAGGCATGCCAGCGTTACCCCCAGGTAAATCGCCAAGAAGCGAAAGCCTTCGACCTTGGCAAAGCCGACGCTACCGTTGAAGCTCCAAGACGACGCGTAGACACCAAGCGCTAGCGTCGACACGGCGGGGTGGCGCGCCAGTCGCGCCGAGATGATGCCTCGTTCGGTGGCGTAGGCCACCAAGAACAGCACCACCAGGTACGCGACGCCGGCCGCGAACAACAGGCTGAGCTCGAGTCTCATGGCCCGGCGCGCCGCGCCTCGCCGCGTGCGACCCAGA
>JAYUYU010000484.1:0-2029 GCA_043752365.1 Myxococcales bacterium
AGCGGGAACGTTTCTCATGAGCTCATCCCGCTTCGTCCTAGTGTTCGTCCTACCCATTGCCGCAGCATGCTCCCTTGGCTGCTCGGACCAGGCTAGCCAGCCGTCAGTTCACTCAACAGCGGGCCAACCGGCGGGGGCCGCCGGCTCCGTCGCTGCAGCCGGCGCTGGCGGCAATGCATCGCACGAGCCCAATGCCACCGCTGGTCACACGAATGTTGGGGGTGGCGCGGGTGTCGACAGCGGCACTTTCAATGCGGGGCAAACGCAGCTAGGCGGCGCAGGCGCCGGGGGTACGCCCCAGCTGGGTGGCGGCGGCTCAACGGCAGGGTCCGGACAGCCTTCAACGTGTGACACCGCTCCGTCTGGGCAAGACGTCAGCCCGGGCGCTGCGCTGGTCCTCCCCATCAAGAACGTCATCGGCGGCACCGGAGTTGCCAACAACGCCAAGAGCAACCCCCGCGGCGGCTACCTGAGCCATTTCGACAGTATCAGCCAATTCATGTATCCGGCGACGCACGGCAACCAGCTCGGCGACACCGCGCTCGTCAATGACCACGTCTATTGGGACACCGAGGGTTTGCAGTTCACCCACAGCCCGCCCCCCGATCCGGGAGCGGGTGAGGCCCTCTATTGGCCGGAGCCGGGTGAATGGGTTTCCTACGCTTTCAACGTAACCGCGGCCGATACCTACACGGTGATGACTCGGTTCTCGTCAGGTTGGGGACCGGACAAGCCAGTCGTGGTGCACATGACCATCGACGACGTGAGCAGTGGACCAGTTACGTTGAAGCCAGCGGACGCCAATATCTGGGCACAACCGTCGACTTATCAGGTGGGCGGCTGGTGGGGTCACACCATCGTCAACTCTGATACGCCGAAGGGCTGGGCTTTGGCCGCCGGTTGTCACGTGCTGAAATACTCCATCGACACGTTTCCGCCCCACGACTCCCCGACTGGCCACGGCTGGGTCTGGATCCACTACTTCAAAGTACTCAAGGGCGGATAAGCGTGGTCCTTTCACGCTTGCTCGCCGGCGTGTTGATGCTGGCTTGCAGCAGACCAACGCAGCGTGGCAAGACCCGCGATTGGTTGCGGATCACGTCGTTCCCGCCGTGCTTTGGGCGCTTGGACGCTAAAGTTGCCAGGCTGGTTGGTGCACCAACGTCAGAAGTCGGCACAACTTTTTAGTTCTGAAACACGAGCTGGGCTTGATTGGGACCCAGCAGTAGCTGGAGGGTCGACGCTTTTTGCGTACCCGCTTTTTCGCGCGGCGAGCCCGCGAGCTGAAAATAGAGGGTAAACCCGCCCGCAACCAAAGTGGCGCCACCGAGCACGTCCGCAATGAGGAGGCGCGACGCTGCGCGCGCTTGGGCTTGGTCGAGCGCGCCGCGACTGGTGCCGGCAGTGCTGCGGAGCTCCCGCAAGTCGCCGACCGCGACGGCACCCAGCGCGCCGCTGACGAGCGCGCCGGCGGCGAGCGCCCCGGTTGCGGCCCACCCAACGCCCACCCAAGTGGCTTGATGCGATGAGGCCGCCGGCGTGCGCGGCGGAGGCACGAGCTGAGGCGTTTGGCCGCTTGCTGGCTGCGGCGCCGGAACCCGCGGCTGAGCTTGCAAGGCGAAATGCGCCTCTCGGCGATCGCCGCCGGCCAATGTGAAGGTCCGGATTTGAGTGACGAAACCCGGAAGGTCGACTTGAATGCGGTGCTCGCCAACGTCGAGAATCAATGGCTCCACGAGCGACGAGCGGCCGACGACTGCGCCATCGACGCTGATCTGCGCGCCCGTCTGCTCCACCTGCACGGACACACGTGCAGTTTTCGCAGCCAGCTGCGTCAAATCGGCCTCTACAGCCGCGGCCCGATCGGGGGCGAGTTCGGCAGCACCGCGCGCGACGTATTCTTTCAGCGTGCGAAACGCGCGCGCGTAGCGGCCCAACTGAATGCTGACTTGGCCAATGTTGTACAGGACTCGGTAGTCCGGCACGAGCTCGTAGACGCGCTCGAATTCGGCAAGCGCCAAGGTGTAGT
>JAYUYU010000485.1:0-5461 GCA_043752365.1 Myxococcales bacterium
TCGAGCCTGTTGCTCGATTCTCGAGTCGCTCGTCAGCTGTACGGCGATCGCGAGCGCAAAGCGCGAGCTGGATCGCCCCCACCCGACCTTGGCACGATCAGATCGCGATCTGAGATAGAAGACCGGAGTGAGGAAACTCGGCGAGGCCGAGCGCCCGCTGCAGCTCAGGTCCGAAGCGACGCCAGGCGCCCCTTCAAGGCACAGAGGAGACCAGGAGCCCTAGCCCGACCCTCACGGTCGCGATCAGGCAACCCGATCCCGCACGACGCCCTTCAGATCGCCTCTATCAAGGGCGCGTCGGCAAAGCGGTAGCCCACTCCGCGGACGGTTTCGATGTAGTCGCGGGCGGCGCCGATTTTTTCGCGCAGGCGTTTGACGTGGGCGTCGACGGTGCGGGTCGAAATGCGCGCTTCGATACCCCAAACGTAGTCGAGCAGTGACTCGCGCGACTGCACGCGGTTGCGCCGGTCGTAAAGCGTGACCAGCAGCTTGAACTCGAGCGCGGTCAACTCGACCTCGCCGCCTTCCACCCAAACGCGGTGCGCCGCGCGATCGATGCGCAGGTTGCCGAATTCGATGTTGGGGGCGTCGCTGGAGGTCGGCTGCTTACGCCGCAGCACCGCCCGCACGCGCAGCACCAGCTCGCGCACGCTGAAAGGCTTGGTGATGTAGTCGTCCGCGCCCAGCTCGAAGCCGACGACACGGTCGATTTCTTCACCGCGCGCGGTAAGCATTACCACCGGCAGGGAGCGGGTTTGCGGGTTGTCCTTGATGGTGCGACACACCTCGGTGCCGGGAATATCCGGCAGCATGAGGTCCAGAATCACCAGCTCGGGGTTTTCTTCGCGAACCAGGCGCAGGCCGTCCAGACCCCGTGCGGCGGCTGTCACCTCATGCCCGGCGAGCCGGAGGTTGTAGTCGAGCACCTGGCGGATATCAGGCTCGTCTTCTATGACCAATATGCGGGACATGACGATTACGGGGTCGAGCGCAATCGTTAGTGAGGGCCTGTGACCGTGGAGTGACGGCCGCGTGCCACCTTGCGTGCTGCCCACTCGCAAACGAAACTTTCGTTGTTTATGACTTCCCCATGACGTCCTGGGGACAAAAAGCTGTCCTGTGTTACGGAGGTCACGGCCAATTTGCGGCGAAGCCACGGTTCCGTCACGCAATCCCCGCAAGCTCCCGCGCACATACATCGTGGCCTTCGAGACCTGGACCGAAAAAACAACCGATGTCCTGCGCGTGAAGCGCTTGCTCATCGGGGGCGCCGTTGGCCTGGCGGTGGTGTTCGGCGGCGGCGCGTTCATCGTCCTTACTTCGAAGCAGGCCGTTGCCGAGACAGAGGAAGAGGAAGCCAAGGTGGTCGAGGTTCAGCTCGTCAAAGAGCCCGAACCCGAGCCCGAGCCGCCGCCACCCACCCCGCCGGAGCTGAAGCCTCGCGCGTCTAATCCCGGCCCCCGCCTTCAAAAGCTGGAGACGCCGACCACCATTTCGGACGACCAGGTCCAGGAGAAGGACGTCAAACCGACGGCCGGCGGCGGCGACGACCCCTACCAAAAGGGCGGCGGCGACGGCACGACTGGCGAGAAGACGGTCGTCGAGGCCCCCGTGGCGCCTCCGCCCCCGCCTCCGCCCGTCATCAAAAAGGACACCCCGCGGCCGGTCAGTGAGACCGACACCCCGCCCGAGCTACTCGGCGAGGCCATCATTCCGCAAATGCCGGCGGAAGCCGTGGCGGCCGGCATTGAAGGCACCGTCATCGTTAAGTGGGTCGTCACCGAGACCGGCGCCGTCAGCGACGTGCGCGTGCTCAAGGGACCGCCCGAGCTTCACGCGGTGTGCATCGCGGCGGTAAAGGCCATGCGCTTCAAGCCTGGCCGCGACGCCGACGGCGTGCCGCGCGCCTTCACCAAAATCAAAAAATTCAAGTTCAAGCTGAGAACGTAGAAGAGAGAGTTGGAGAGCTAAATGAGTTTCAATCTGTCGCAGATTTGGACGCACATGGGTCCTTTGAGCAAGGCCATCGCGTTCGTCTTGTTCATGATGGCCGTGTCATTCATCGGCGTGACCATCGAGCGGCTTATCGCGTTCTCGCGCTCCGCCAAGGAATCACGCATGTTCGCCGTGCAAGCCGGCAAGCTGCTCGAAGAGGGCAAGGTCGACGAGTTGATCCCGCTGGCCGACAAGTTCAAGAGCTCGTCGCTGGCGCGCCTGTTCGGCCCGATCATTCGCCGCTACATCCACGCCTTCGAAGACTTGGGCGAAGGCGGGTTGTCGCCAGTGCAACTGGCCCGCAACGAAGCCTCGCGCCGCATCGAAGCGGTCGGAGAAGAACTGCGCCGCGGCATGAACGTAGTCGCCACCGTCGGCTCCATTTCTCCCTTCGTCGGCCTGCTTGGCACGGTCGTCGGCATCATCGGCGCCTTCCAGGGCATCGGCTCGGCCGGTAGCGCCGGTATCGGTCCGGTCATGGCCGGCATTTCCGAAGCACTGATCGAAACCGCGTTCGGTCTGATGGTCGCGATTCCAGCCGTTATCTCGTTCAACTACCTGAACACCAAGATCGGCGCGATCGAGACCGCGCTCGGCCGCTCTGCGGGTGAGTTGCTCGACGAGCTCGAGAATCACCTCGGCCGCTCCGGCAAGCGCGAGCGTCACGCGGCCTGAGCGCCGCCCAGCCGTAACCCGATTCAAGGAGTCTGAACGTGGGCGTATCTCTAGGCGGCGGTAGCAACAAGCGGGGCCAGGCATCGCCCGACATCAACATCACGCCGCTGGTCGACGTGGTGCTGGTGCTGCTGATCATCTTCATGGTGGTGACGCCCGCCATCAACGAAGGCGCGCAAATCGAGCTACCCAAGGTGCTCACGCCGGACCCCAAGACCAAGTACATCAACCCCATCGAAGTAACGGTTGCGCCCGACGGCACGACCGTGCTCGAAAAAGAGACGATTCAGCTGAGCCAGCTGAAACCCAAGTTGGTGGCGCTGCACGCCAAGGATCCGGAGCGCGCGCTCATGCTGAAGAGCGATCAGCAGATGAAGTGGGGCAAAATGCGCAACGCCTTCTTCGATCTGCAGGACATCGGCTTCAAAGGCGTGCTGCTGAAGGTCACCGAGAAAAAGACGGGCAAGCCCGGGGACGGAGTCTAGTCATGGTCGCGCATCTCGGCGGCATGGGCGGCAGTGGTAAGAAGAAGGATACGAGTTCTCCCAACATCAACATTACGCCGCTGGTCGACGTGGTGCTGGTGGTCTTGATCATCTTCATGATCGTGACGCCCATGGTCACCAAGACCTTCTGGCTCAACCTGCCCCCCAAAGACAAAACCGAAGATCCGCCGCCGCCGCCCAGCGACAACAAGCCGCTGGTCATGACGGTCGACAAGGCCGGCGTCATTCGCATGAACACGCAGGTCATCTCGAAAAACGAGATCCGCGACCGCGTGCCGCGCATGCTGGCTGCGAAGGACCAAAAGGTCCTGTACTTCGACGCCGCCAACGACGCCAGCTACGCCGCCGCCATCGAAGCCATGGACTTGAGCCGATCCGGCGGCGTCAAATCAATCGCAATTTTGACCGAGAGCGTACTGCCGAAGTAGCGCCGGCGTTCGGGTTCGGGGTGGACGATGGGGCAAGACAGACCGACCTGGCACGCCAGCGCGCTAGCTGCGCTCCTAGCCTTGGGCGCGAACGCCTGCGCCGCGTAGCAGCCGAAGCATCGTCGCTGTTGGCGCGACGCGGCGACTGGAAGGCGGCGGTGGCCGCTTTCCGAACCGCCATGCTGCTGGCCGGCGACCGTGCTGACGAACGCGAACGGGCCCACTTACGCGAGCTCGAGGCCGAGCTCGCCAAACACGCCACGGCAACGGCGAAGCCGGCCAACTAGGGCGCCGCCCGAGCGTCAGATTGGGCCACCGTGCGCGTGCCTACATTGGCTCTCGCGACACCTGAAGCGCCCCTACAGTTCACAACAAAGTTTCTTTAGTCACCAACTTGTCACGTTTGGATTTCGGGCCCATACTCATTGGGTCATGGGCAATCTCATCCAGTTTCCCATCGCTCGACTCCGCAGCCGTCGCCTCGCCCACGCCAGTGTTTTCGGCGCTTTTGGCGAGCTAGAGACGGTGGAGCGAGGACGACTGTGGATGATGACGGCCTGCGCCGGCGTCGCGCTGCTCTGTATGTTCGCGCTTCACATCGCGCTGACGACCTGACACTCGCGGGGCCGCAGAGCTAAGAGCCGGGATTGTCGAGTCCGGCAAAGCATGAGACGCTTGCACCCGCAGATCGGCTGCCGACATCGGCTTAAGCCGTCCGATATCTTGATTATATCCCAGTATTTTCAACTGGTTATAAGTTTTATAAATCGGCAAGACTAGTCGCAACAATCGGCAGAGTGATGGCCCTTATCGAGACCCCCTCACGGCTCGAGCCCTGCCAGCTACCGAGCTATTCGGAGCAACTGGCAGATCTCACCTCAGCCGTGACGGCCAGCGCCACGACACTCGGCACCCGCCTTCATCCGCTGACCGCCGCCAGCCTGGCGGACTTGGTGCGCGTGATGAACTGCTACTACAGCAACCTCATCGAGGGGCACGACACGCGCCCGCGCGACATCGAGCGCGCCTTGCTGGAAGAGCTCGAGACCGAGCCCGCACGTCGCAACCTGCAGCTTGAGGCCCGCGCGCACATCCGCGTCCAACAGGAGATCGAGCGACTCGATGCGGAAGCCAAGCTGGGTGAGCCCGCCGAGCCACGCTTCATTCGCTGGGTGCACGAACAGTTCTACGCAGGCGCTGCGGACGAGCTTCTAACCATCAGCAGCGCGCGTGGCCCCTACCGCATGCAGCCCGGCGTGTTCCGCCAGGAACCGCGGCACGACAACGTCGTCGGCCGTCACGTCCCGCCGTCCAGCGCCGTCGTGCCGGCATTCATGGACTACTTCGAGCAGCGCTTTCAGTTAGAGCCGCTTGGCGCTGCGGCGCGTATCGCCGCCGTGGCGATCGCGCACCACCGCCTCAACTTCATCCATCCCTTCCCCGACGGCAACGGCCGAGTTAGCAGGCTCGTAGCCCACGCCATGGCGCTGCGTTCCGGCATCGGAGCCCACGGCCTGTGGTCCATCTCGCGCGGCCTGGCCCGCGGCCTCGCCGAACGTGGCGAATACAAGCGCATGCTGGATTTGGCCGATTCCCCTCGCCAAAACGACCTAGACGGACGCGGCAACCTCTCCCTGAAAGCCCTCGAAGAATTCGTCACCTGGTTCTGCCAAGTCGCGCTCGACCAACTAACGTTCATGTCCCAGCTCTTCGACCTGAACACCCTGACCGCGCGCCTAGAAACCTACGTCACCCGCGACCTTGCGCTCTCACCCAGCGCCGTGAAGCTCATCCACGCGCTCCTACAACGCGGAGAAATGCCGCGCGGCGACGCCGGCCCCGTAACGGCGTTGCCCG
>JAYUYU010000486.1:0-2027 GCA_043752365.1 Myxococcales bacterium
GATTTCTTCGCCGCGACGGGCGAACAGCTCGGCTACTTCGACGGTGTCTACGACCGCGCCGCCATGATTGCGTTGCCGGAGGACTTGCGCGCCCGCTACGCGGCCCATTTGCAGAGCTTGCTGACCCCCAAGGCCAAGCTGCTGCTGCTGACATTGCACTTCGACGCCGAGCGCGGTCCGCCGTTTTCGGTGTCGCCCGAGGAAGTCGCGACAGCTTACCGGACCGCGAAAGTCACACTGCTGGCGAGCGTCGACGCGCGCGCGGATGCGCCGGGCCCGGTCGAGCGGGGTGCCAGCTTCGTGCACGAAAACGTGTACGCAATCGAATTCGGGGCAGACGAGCTGCACAGCTAGCGCCGCACGAGTACCTGTTCGGCTTCCAGCGCGCCCGTGAAGAGCGCGCACGCTGGGCGGGTCGCCCGAGCCCCGGCTCGTCAGTGCGGAATGAAACCACCGAAGTAAGCGCCTGCACCGGCAGCTAGCAGCACGAGCGCCACGGCAACCGCTACGAGGCCTCCCTTGCTGCTCTTCTGCGTGGGGTACGGCTCCGGAGGGGCGACGGACGAAAGTTGCTTGGGCGGCTCGACGCTGCGGGGCGGCGGAGCGTCCGAGTCATCGTCGGAGTTGCTGGGCGGAGACGACGACAACGGGCGAGCGCGGCCCGAAAGCGGGTCGTCCTCCAGTGCGGCCAAGTTCCCGATTTCGAAGGCGTCGCCCGCCTGCTCGCGTGCGCGCGAGGTCGAGAGCCCCAAGTTGCCGAGGTCTTCGCCCCAGTCGTTGGGTGCGTTGAAGCCGCCCATTTCGAGCGGCAGCGAGCCGACGACCGAGCTGCCGCCAGTCGTCGACTTGCGATCGCCCCCGCCGTCGATGGACGTGAACTCGAGCATGGCTTCGTCGATGAGCGTACCGATGATCGACTGGCGCTTTTGGGCGCGGCGCTTTTGCTCGCGCTCTTTGCGGATGGGCTCGACCAGCTCGGCGATGTCGAACGACGAAACGCTGCGACCGACCTTGAACAGCAGCTGGTTGAGCGCCGACCCGAAGTCGCGCGCGCGCAGGTAGCGCTGATCGGGATCCTCGGTCAGCGCCTTCAGCAGCACTTGTTCGAGGTCCGCACTGACGTTCCGGTTCAGCTCGCGAATGGAGGGCACGCGCGCGGCCTGCACCATGCGCACGGTCTCGAGATCCGACTCGCCCATGAACAGGCGGCGCCCGGCCAAAAGCTCCCAAAGAATGATGCCGACCGCGAAAATGTCGGTGCGGGCGTCGACCACCCCGCCCTTCGCGGCCTCGGGCGACAGGTAGCTGAACTTGCCCTTGATGATGCCGGGCTCACTGCGTTCGAGCTGGCTGTTGGCCTTGGCGAGACCAAAGTCCACGATCTTCACTTCACCGTGGCGGGTGATGAGCACGTTTGGCGGCGACATGTCGCGGTGCACGATGTGCAAGCTTTCGCCCTTGCCGTCGGTCAGCTCGTGCGCGTAGGCCAGGCCTTCGCAAATGCGCACGCAAATCAAGCAGGCCTCTTCGACCGGGAACGGCATGTTGTGCTTGCGCCGGTACTCGATGACTCCCTTCAGGTCGGAGCCATCCACGTACTCCATGACGATGAAGTAGGTATTGTCACCGACGCCGATGTCGAAGACCTGAACGCAGTTCGAGTGGGAGAGGTGAGCGCTGACGCGCGCCTCGTCCAAGAACATGCCGATGAATTGCTTCTTCTCGGACAGGTGCGGAAGAACGCGCTTGATGGCGACGATCTTCTTGAAGCCTTCGAGACCGGCGCTCTCGGCCCGGTAGACCTCCGCCATTCCCCCGGCAGCGACCTTCTCGAGAACTTTGTAGCGCTGTTGGGGTGCGTTCATCGGCAGGCTACGGCAGCGCGTGGAGCGAAACGCGCGGTATGAAGGCGAGCCTAAGGCCCACGCCGGAGGAGGGTCAAGCCGGTGAATCCCCGCATAAGTGAGGAAAGTCGCGAATCTTGCGGAGATCGGCTTGACCCCCGCCGGAAAACCGAAAATAAGCGG
>JAYUYU010000487.1:0-13190 GCA_043752365.1 Myxococcales bacterium
TGCGCGGCCGAGCGCGAGACTTTGATTGAGCTGGGATGTGACCTGCTGCAAGGCTACTTCTTCGCCAAGCCGGGCCGGCCCTTTCCGGTCATCAGCACGTCATAGCGTCGCGCGTTCAGCCGTCGCCGAGTAACGCCAAGAGCGCCGTGATGCCGTGGGTGTATTCTGCCCGTGCGAGCAGACGCTGCTTGCTCCCGCGCCGCGCTCGGTGGGGTGACGATCGTGCCAGCGCCAAACTCTGGGCCTTCGGAGGTTGGGTTTTCTAACACTGTAGGTGTATTCATACAGTGTGGGAGCAAGTTGGAGAAATCTTCAAAACGGAGAGACACAGAGCGTGCTGCGCGGACATGAGGCTTAGAATGGTTGCGAGAACTGTCCTGAGCGGGGCTGCGTTTGCGGCGCGCGTCTCCGCGGTGGCGTTGTTGATGGCCGCTGGCGGGGCTGGCTGCAGTGACTCGACTGGGAACGGCGCGGGCCCGGGCAGTGGCGGCAGCGCCAATGTCGGCGCGGGAGCGAACAGCGCGGGTACGGTCGCGGCCAGCGGCTCGAGCAGTGCGGCCGTCGCCGGTAGCGGCACGGGTGGGGCCGGTGGCTCGGCTGGCTCGGTCGGTAACGCGGGCGGGGGCCCCCTGCCAGATCCCGCGCTTGGTGACATCGTGCCCCTGTTCGGTCCCGACGCCGAGCTCGAGCCCGCGATTGTGGTGGAGACCGCCGACGCGCTCAAGACCTACTGGTCGGACCGCGCGCGCGACCGCCACGCACGCGAGGCGCGCTTCAATGCGTACGAGCACTACCTCCACATCTATTGGGAGAAGCGCACAGTTGCGGTCGAGATCGTCGATACCGTCGGCAAGGGCGGCGACGGCAGCGTGAGGTTCAACGTGAAGTCGCAGTGGAAGCTCGACAGCGGGCAGGCCGAGCTGCGCTTCTTCTTCCGCGGCATCGGTACCGTCGCCGAGTACAGCGACAACAAGTCGATGACACAGGTCGGCGGCGTCGACGACTTCACCTACACCCGCTCGGTTTCTAGCAAGCCGGGTGGTAGCGCGCTGCAGGCGGGCGACAAGATCGAGTTCGAGCTCAGCCAGTTCTTGGACAAGAATTACAAGGCTGCCGAGTTCACGGGCCGCGACAACTATTACGGCACCACCATGCTGTACATCGTGGGCAAGGGCTTGGTGCCTTGGGCGCAGACAGGTGCCGTCTGCGATAGCGACGAAGAAGAGGTGTGCCGTGACTCCGAGGCAATCCCGGAGGAGGCGTGGCTGGGCGGCCGCACGTCGATGCATGAAATTAGCTCGGGCGAGCCAGAAAACGCCTTCATGCAGATGTCCGGCAACTTGGCGCCGATCAACGGTCAACGCTTCGTGCGCGGCCGCCGCAGCATTCACACCAACTTCATCGACGGTAAGCACGACGAGCACGTCGACAATCCGAGTTGGACGGAGCAGTCCGGCAAGCTGGGCCCGCTGTTCATCAATCACTCGTGCAATCAATGCCACGCGCAGAACAGCCGCGCGCTGCCGCCCGCGACCGGCACGGCGCTGACCAAGTACGTGTTCAAGGTAGGCACCGAGTCGGGCGAGCCCGATCCGATGCTGGGCGCCGTGCTGCAACCGTCTGACAACGCCGGCGAGCCGAGCGTGAACATCGCTAGTTGGACTGAAGAGAACGGCCTGCGAAAGCCGAAGTTCGCGTTCACGGGTGGCACCGCGCCCGCTTTCTTCTCGCCGCGCATCTCGCCGCAGCTCGTCGGCATGGGCCTCCTGGAAGCCATTCCAGAGCTCGCCATTCTCAAGCTGGCCGACGAAAACGACGTCAACGGCGACGGCATCTCCGGCCGCGCCCGCCAGTTGATGGACCCGGAGGCAAAGGTGACGCGCCTCGGTCGCTTCGGCTGGAAGGCGGGGCAGGCGACGGTGAGGCACCAAGTTGCCGGCGCCTTCCGTACCGATATGGGTGTGCTCACATCGGTGTTCCCGACGCCGGATTGCGGCTCGGCCCAAGCCAATTGCGGCGAGTCTAAGCTGGAGTTCGCCGACGCAGACTTGGCCGAGACCACCGCCTACATCTCGCTGCTCTCCGTGCGGGCGCAGCGCAACTGGGCGGCGCCGGACGTGATGAAGGGCAAGGAACTGTTCGCGAGCGTTGGTTGCACGGGCTGCCACGCACCCACCTTCAAGACCTCCGACTATGCTCTGCACGCGGAGCTACGCGGCCAAACCATTCACCCGTACACCGACCTCTTGCTGCACGACATGGGTGCAGGCCTCGCCGACACGTTGCCGGAGGGCACCGCAACCTACCTCGAGTGGCGTACGCCGCCGCTGTGGGGCATCGGTTTCACGGAGGCCACGGCCGGCGCGGAGGCCTACCTGCATGACGGGCGCGCTCGCACTCTGACAGAGGCCATCATGTGGCACGGCGGCGAGGGCGAGACCGCGCAGAAGGCCTTCGCGGGCTTGCCCGACGTCGACAAGAACGCGCTGCTGGCGTTCCTGAAGTCGCTCTGAGGCGTAGCTGCTCGGGTTCGTACTAGTTGGCGCTGGCCGCGCCCCGGTGAAACGACACGGTTGTGGCGTTTTGGTAATGGCATTCGTGTGAGAGCGGCCAGCTAAGGCTTGTTTTTCGCGCGTCAGCTTCGGCCCAAATCCTGCTGTGTACTTGACCCGCCATGCTGCCGCGCCACGTCGAGCTGCACATACCGACCAAGACCGTCCTTAAACTCCTGGCCTGGGCTTTCGTGGTCTCGGTCGTCATCAAGCTTTGGCCCGAGCTGGTCTACCTCAGCCTTTCGTTGCTGCTGGCCGTTGCCATGGCGCCACTGGTGGACCGTATGGGTCGCATGGGGATGAGCCGTAGCGTAAGCGTGACCTTGATTGCGCTGGCGATGTTTGGCGCAGGCGCCTTGTTGGTGGTGTTCGTCTTCCCGCCGCTGCTGCGGCAAGGCAGCGACATGGCCTCGAACTTTCCAGCCTTTCGAGAGCGGGCGCAGCAGCACCTGCCCCAGAACCCGGTCGTCAAACACGTGGTCGCGCAACTGCTGCTGTTGCCGACCAAGCCGGAAGTGGCGCATCAACTGAACAAGCCGCTGATGTGGGGACAGATGGCGCTTTCGGGCGTCACTACCACCTTCGTGGTCTTGGTCATCGCGCTTTACTTGGTGCACGATGGACGGCGCTTCTACGCCTGGTTGCTGGCGTACGTGCCGCGCCGCCACCGCGCCAAAATGGCGCGCACCGTGCCCGAAGTTTCGGAGGTGGTGTTTGGCTACGTTCGCGGGCAAATCATCACGTCGGCCTTGTTCGCAACCTTCACGGTGGTCGTGCTGTCCGTCATGCAGGTCCCAGCCGCGCTGCCGTTGGCCCTATTTGCCGCCATTTGCAACATCATTCCGGTAGTCGGGATCGTGTTCGCTACGGCGCCGGCAACCTTGTTGGCCTTGACGGTTTCGCCGGCGGCCGCCGCCACCGTGGCTGGCCTGTACGTCGGGTATCACCTGCTGGAGGCGTACATCATCGTGCCCCGAATTTACGGGAAAAGCATGCGTATCTCGACGTTGGGTGTGCTGTTGGCGCTGATCGTGGGTGGCTCGCTGCAGGGCATCATTGGGGCCGTCATCGTGCTGCCGTTGGTGGCCGCTTATCCCATCATCGAGCGCATCTGGCTCAAGGGTTACCTGGCCCCCGAGGTCATTCAGGATCACTCGGCGTTGGCGCACGCGGCGGAGACCGGTCGGGATACGGCCATTGACGCGGTCTTGAAAGGTGAAGAGCAGCCCCTGTCGCGAAAAAGCGTGACGTAAGTTCTGATCGGATCACGTCGCCTTCGACCGCGCCGTCCGCCTTTTGAAGTGGGCCGTCAAAAACCAGCCGACGATGCCCGACACGAACATCAGCGAGTTCGTGATCGTAAATACCCAATTTTTCACCAGGATACTGTAGGCGGTGAAACCGAGTGAGGCTGCGGCTTGGCCGATGAATAGCCACACGGAGACACCTTCTCCGGAGCGCTCGCTCCACTGCTTGCCGATTTGCGCAACAATAGTCGCGAGCAACAGCAGCGAGCTCGTCCAACCGACTACGTCTACCATGCGCCACGGCGGTGCAACGGGCGTGCCGCTGCGCTGGTCGGCGCGACCCGCGGACGGCGGTGCAGGCGGCGCTCCCTAGCTTTTCGACGACGACGAGCGACTATTTCTTGGGCTTGGCTTTGCCCGAGCTCTTGGTGCGCTCGTTCGGAACTAGGTCAGGGTTCGACCAATAAAACTCGTTCTTCTTGCCGGTTTCATCGGCGAAACCCACGGTCTTGACCTCGGCTTCGATGCTGACCGTGCCCTCGGGGACGTGCTCTTTCTTCACGCACGAAAAGAACATGAAGATTTTTTCGCCGGGCTTCACGGCCCCCGCAAAGATGTTGCCGGAACAGACCTGCAGGGGCTTGGTTTTCTCGCCTGCTTTGACCTGCAGCTGCTTGCCGGCCTTGTCGTAGAAGTAAACGGCGAGGGAGCCGAATAGAATTTGCTGGTCCGCTTTGTTAACGATGCTGAACTTCGGACCCTCGTCGGTGGTCTTGCCCGTGTAACTCACCTCCATCATGCGTGACTCGCCGCCGCCCAGGCACGGCTCTGCCGAGGTGCCGACGCCGCTCGAGCCCTTGGGACAGTCGTCGCGGAGCTTGGGCGGCGCGGGCGGCGTGCTCGCCGCAGGCGGGGCCGTGACTGCGGCGGCCGTTGGGCTTGCTTTCGCGGAGGAGGCTGGCTTGGGGGCTTCCTCTTCGCAGCCCAACAGCAGCGTCCCGAACGTCAGAGTCAGTAGCAGACCGGAGGTTGATGGTGTCATTGGGAGGACGCGCGACGCTAGCCCGCCACAGCGTGATGTTCCAGAGGCTAAAGGCGGCAAACTTGTTACTCCCGCGAACATGCTTGCTCGCGTAAGACATGCGCATCCCGCTTCAACGGAGGACCCCGTGGTAGACATCATTCATCGAATTGGCATCCGTGCGCCCCTAGCTCGTGTTTATTCAGCGCTCGCGACAGTCGAAGGCGTTGCAGGTTGGTGGACCGAAGAGACGACCGGCGAATCCAAGCCTGGTGGCACGGTTCAGGTGCTGTTCCGCTCCCCCGACGGCAGCGAAATGGGCAAAATGGGCTTCGAAGTCCAACAGCTGAAGCCCAACCAGGAAGTGCATTGGCGCTTCAAGTCAGGTCCAGCCGAATGGATCGGCACGGACGTGACGTTCAGTCTCGCTCAGGCCGGCGAGTACGTGATGGTCCGCTTCGGTCACCGCAACTGGCGCGAGGAGGTCGACTTTACCGCGCATTGCAGCATGAAATGGGCGACCTTTCTGTTGAGCCTTCGGGACCTGGCCGAGACGGGTACCGGTCAGCCCGCCCCAAACGACCTCAAGATCGACGACTGGAATTAGCCTGGTTAGTGCGAGTGCGGCCGGCTCGAGAGTTGGTCGTTTCGTAGCTACTTCACCTTTCCAATCTGGCTTGCGCTTCCGGTTAGGTCAGCGCCCAGCTGACGCCACACATTGCAGGTTGGCGGCCACAGCGAACGAAGGAGTGAGCGAGCAAGGGACATGAACAGGCGTCATGCAGATGGGAATTACGCGCGTGCTGCTGGTTGCGGGAGTGTCTGGCTTCCTCGGGTGTGCCCCGGTGGAGCCGGCCGCCGCCCCGGCCCGAGCCGAGGTTAACAGCGATCAACGGATTGCGCGTGAGCAGCGAGAGCTCGAGCGTCGACGCTTGCAGCTCGAGCAGCAACTGCTGACCGAGCTACGCAAGCTGCGCGACAGCCGGCAGGCGTCGACCGGCCCGGCCGAGCCAGCGGGGGACCAACCGGCGTCGCCCGCCGACGACGAGCTGCTCTTGTTCGGTGGAGCCAAGCGCGACGTGTTTCTAGGTTGCTTGTGCGACGAGCACCATCCCGATTCCGTCTTCAACATGCTGGGTGAGCACGGTTCGCAGCTGTCGGCGACCAGCATACGCAACAAGTTCGCTCCCTACGGCTCCAACTACGACGACACGTCGGCTTGCAACGCCGCTGCCACCCGTCCCCCCGTGCTGTTGACTTCGGACGGCAAAACGCTGGGGCTGCTCAGCCTCAACGCTTCGCTGAAGAAGAGCATCACCACGCAATCGGTCACCGACTGGCTCGCGCGCATGTGCGGCGAGTAGCAACGCGTCAAAACCACGGCTCGTCGACGGTGACGGGCGTACCATCGGTTATGGCTGCGGCGCTGCACGAGACGTTGCCGGTAGCGTCGACTTTGGTGACGATGTCGGCGGCGCGCCACATGACCCCGTAGGTGCCGGGGTTGTCGGTGACGAAGTTGGGCAGCGCCGTTGGTCCGTCGAACGCGGCTGCGCGCTCACCGCCGCAATAGACGAAAACATGCGGGCGAGCCGGCGAATTGCTGAAGTTCTGCACCATGGCTCGGAAGGTTTGGCCGTTCAACGGGTTGTCCAGCTGCATGCGCTCGGTGGTACCGGTGGCAATGCTTTGATTGTTGTCGTCGGCCGCGCGCGGGTTGGGGCAGCGGCCGATGTCTAGAAAACCTTGGAATGACGGAGTATTGCAGGCACTTTGCGCCGAATCAGCGTAGCCCCAATTCACGCGCGGTTGGTCGCGCAGCTGTGCTGTCGCGTTCGACGTGTTGCAGGTCGTGTTGTTCAGGCTCAGGTTGATATTCGGTATACCGAGCGTGAACCACGGCTCGCGGTCGAACGGCGTGTGCAGGTAGAGGTCGAGGTCGGTCGTCGTGCTCGTGTCCCAGCACAGCTCGACGCGCATGCCCACGCCTTTGACCGGAACCTCCAGCTTGCACGACGCCTTGTCGCCCCGGGTACCGACGACCTCGAGCGTAAAATGATAGAAGGCCGGGCGCGAGGGCTGGAACTTCACGATCTGCGAGTTGGCGCCTTGCAGCGTGAATTGCGCGTCCTTCACGACCGCGTCGCAGTCTTCTTCCTGCAGGGTCCAGTGGTACGACTTGACGTCGCCCACCACGAAGTCAGCGCCGTTCAAAGTGGCAACTTCGTCGGGCTTGATGCCCGCCACGCGCGGATCGTCCCCGACCAGCTCGCAGCGGGTGCTGACCTTGGGCGGGCGACTACCGGCGCCTGCGCTGCCACCCGTTTCTTCTGACTGGGCGGCGGCCTCCCTATCAGTCACGAGCTCCGTGCGCGCGCCGCAGCCGAACGCCACTAGCAGCAAGCACAGACCCGAAACCACCAATTCCCGACCCATCCAGCGCGCAGCGTAGCTCGCTGTTCCCGCTTCAGCCAGCCGTGCACCAGCCCCCCCGGCGTGCCCGTGCTCGACAGTCCGTACGCCCCGAGATTTGAGCGTAGGCCCTGCCTGCGCGCCCAGCTGGGCGCGGCGCGCGCGGGCCAACGCCCGCGCCAGGAACCTCGGCCTATCCAAGAAAAATGCGCGTTTGCGCGCGGGTTTTCGGGCACGGGCACGGGCACGGGCACGGGCACGGGCACGGGGAGACCGAGGATGTAGCGCGCGCGCACTAAGTCCTACGCCTGAAGTGGCGGAATCATTCAATGGTGCTGGCTATTGCCAGTCTTTTTGAAGGAACCGCGCGATTCCTGGCATCTTAGAGGTCGCATGCGATCAAATTCGGACTGTCTCTTGGTTGGCGTGACTTGGCTGGTGACCGTGGCGTGCTCGGGGTCGACGCCCGTGGACGGACCCGCAACTGGCGGTGGGGCAGCGGGCAGCCCCGCGACGAGTGGCTCGAGCGGCGGAGGCAGCATCATCACGGCTGGCACCGGCACCGGCGGCGTAATCGGTACGGCTGGCAGCAACGCCGGAGGCGCGAGCGGTGGTTCAACGAGCGGGGGAGCGACCCTGGGCGGTGGCGCGGGTATGTCCGGTGGGGGCAGCGGCGGTGGCGCGGGTCACGTAGCAGTTCCCAGCGCGGGCTGCGGCAAGCAGAACCCGCCCATGGGCAGCCGAGCGATCTTGACTGGCGGCCAGTCGGCAATGTTCAACGTCAACTTGCCCGCGGGTTACGACGCGACCAAACCCATGCCGCTGGGCTTCGGCTTTCACGGCTTTGGTAACGACGAGTGCGGCCCCACGCAGGGTGAGTGCCGCGGCTTCGCGATGCTGCCCGCAGTAACCGTCTACATGAAGTCGCTCAGCGACGGCTGGGAGCAGGGCCCGGTGCTGGAACAAAACGTCAAGTACTTCCAAGACGTGCTCGCGCTAATGAAGGACGAATACTGCATCGACGAAAGCCGCATTTTCGTGGCCGGCGTTAGCTCGGGCGGGCAATTCATCGAGCATTTGACGTGCAGGTTCGGCGACACGCTGTGGCAAACCACCGCCGTTGCGGCGTCCGTGGTGGGGGCCGCCAACAAAGATTGCAAGGGCACGCCACCCGCGCTGATCGTGCACGGCGTCACCGATCAAGCCGGAAACTATGGACAGGGCGTGGCCGAAATGTTCGCGGCGCGCAATGGCTGCTCGTCCTCGCTGCCTGCCGGGCTCGACAAGGCGAAGACCGACATGATGGCAGCCTTCAACGCCAAGCAAGACCAGCATGTTTGCCTCGACTGGGACGCCTGCACCAAGAACCCCGTGAGGTTCTGCATCTCGTCGCAAATCACCTACAGCGGCCTCACCCACGGTTGGCCGAAAATTGGCGGCATGCTCATCGGTGACTTTCAGGGCACCATCAAGTAGGCAGCGCGGCACGGCTGTTGTCCGCTACGGGCAAAGCGTGGCGTCGCGCGCAGCGTCGATGTCGAAGTCGAGGTCGTCGAGCACGAGTGGGCGCCCGACAGACTCGCCTCTTTCGCGCAAGACGGCGCTGAGGCTGCCTTGGAAGCGCGCGGCCGCGGCGGTGACGCGCAAAGTCAGGCTGCCGATGCCTTGCGCCGGGTCGGCGATGAATTGAGCTTGGCTGTCGGCGGGGTGATGGAAAGGTAGAGAATCCGCAGTGGATCGCCCATGTAGATGCCAGGTTCGGACACGAAAGCTTCGAGCCCTAGGCGGTAACCGTCGACCGAGCCGCTGAAGCCGCTGAAGCCGCGTTGGCAGGTCGCGGCTACTAGCCCGGCCATTGGCCTGCCGTCCAGCGTGAAGCTGCAAATGAAATACCCGCACGGGTTGAGGTCGTCGTTGACTCGAACAAATGACCCTGGTTGTCACTCCTCGGGATGACTTGCGCGGGCCTGCCGCGACCATCGGCACCGGCAGCGCATCGTCCAACGATGCCATCGGCTACGCGCTCGACTCGATCGCGCTCGATCGCGCCGACGTGATGCTCGCAGGAGGCGCCGAAGCGCCCCTCATCCCGCTGGTATGGGCGTCCATGTGCTTGGGCAGAATCATGACCCGGCACAACGACCACCCGGGCCAAGCCATGCGTCCCTTCGACCGTGAGCACGACGGTCCCTTGCTGGGTGAAGGGGCAGCGTTCGTGGTGCTCGAGTCGCTGGCGCACGCCAAGGCCAGAGGCGCGCGCATTTATTGTGAGGCGTTGGGGCATGGGCGCAGCAGCGAAGCGCATCATTCGCTGGCGCCCCATCCGGAGGGCAACGGGCCGCGCGCTGCCATCAAGGACGCCATGCGGCGTGCTGGTCGCAATTTCGAGGACGTGGGGTACGTCAACGCGCACGGCACCGCGACGGTCGCCAACGACGTCGCGGAGTCCTTGGCCATTCAGCAAGCGTTCAACGGGCGTTCGCTGGCCGTGAGCTCGACCAAGCCAGTGACGGGGCATCTGCTGGGTGCGGCCGGCGCGCTCGAAACCGTTGCCACCGCCCTGGCAATTCACCACCGGGCGGTGCCGCTGACGCTCAATTTCGACTCGCCGGCGCCAGGTTGCGAGCTGGACTACGTCCGCGGGTCGTCGCGTTCTCAGGCCGTCGACGTGGCGCTCAACCTCAGCTGTGGCTTTGGCGGCACGAATTCCTGCCTGGTGTTGGGCGCCTTTTAGCTCACGCGACGCGGCGGCAAGGCGCTACGGCAGGGGGCTAGATGAAGCGAAGGCCGCGGTGAGGGCCTCGAGCGCTGAGCTTGGACGCAACCGCAATCATCAACGAAGTAACCAGCTTTCGTCGGGCAAACATGGCGTTCATGAGTGGCCGGGCTGGGCAAAACGTGTCCAAAGCGCGGCACTTTGGCGAGGCTGCGGGCGTTTTTCCTGTCAGGTGCGTGGAGCGCGCGCCAAACTCTAGCGCATGGGAAAGACGGCGTCGGTTAAGTGCCCGCAATGCGACGCCGAAAACGAAGTGTTGCTGTCAGAAGGCACGTTCGAGGACCACATGCGGCGCGCTTCGTTCAGCTTTGGTTGTCGCTTGTGCGGCGCCACGCTGCCTGACGAACCGGCGCCGGAGGCCAGCGCTAGCGGCAACGACGAACCGCGCAGCGACTGATACTGAGCCGCCCCGCGCCGGGGTGGGAACTGAAGGCCGCGATGTTGAACGAGCGATGGGTAGGCATGGCGTCGGACATGACGTTGGGGTGAACTGCAGGCTGATTCAAGGACGCGTTCCGCTCTCCACGGTCTTTTCTGCGCGGGGCTGACTGGGGCGGCTGAAAGAAGCAACGCATGGGCAATCTCAAAGGCAAGCGGGCGTTCTTGACGGGGGCTTCTCAAGGCATCGGAGCGGCTATCGCCGAGGGGTTGATCGACGCTGGGGCAGATGTCTGCCTGCACTACTTCCAAAGCGACGCTACCCCGCGCGCGCTCGCCGAAAAGGCCAAGTCGCTCGGTCAGCGTGCGCTCGTGCTGCAGGCCGATCTGCGCCAAGAAGCGGAAGCGACGAACATCGTCAAACAGGCCTCGGAGTTTTTGGGCGGCCTCGACGTACTGATTAACAACGCGGGCTCGTTGGTCGCGCGGCGCAAGCTCGAAGAAGTCGACCTGGCGTTTTGGGATGAAGTGATCCGCATCAACTTGACCACGATGATGTTCGTCACCCGCGCCGCGGCGCCGGAGTTGGTCAAGAACGCCGGCTCGAGCATCGTGAACATCGCCTCGCTCGCTGGGCGTAAGGGTGGACACGGCGGCTCGCTCGTGTACTCGAGCGCGAAGGGCGCGCTCATCACGTGGACCCGAGCCTTGGCAGCGGAGCTGGGACCGCAAGGCGTGCGCGTGAACTGCGTGGCGCCGGGCTTGATTCTCGGCACGCGTTTTCACGACACGCACACCAGCAAACAGAGCGCGGACGAAACCGTGCGCGGCATCCCCCTAGGTCGGGGTGGCAGCGCCGAAGACATCGCGCGTCCGGTCGTGTTCTTGGCGTCCGAGTACGACGGCTTCGTTACGGGCGCCACGTTGGACATTAACGGCGGCGTTTACTGCGCTTAGAGGAAGCGGCTAGCCAGCCGCTGGCCGGCGATTCAAGTCGATGCTGTCGATTGGTGAGCCGCTGTGCGGGCTGGTGGGGACTGAGGGTCGAACCCCTGTCACCGGCTCCACAAGACCCGAGGTAATCGATGCCGTTTTTGCGTACGGAAGTGCCAGGCCGACGCGGCCAACGTCTACTTGCGATTGGTTTTGGCTCCGCGTTTTGCGCGCTCGTCGTCGCCTCCTCGAGCTGCAGCACGCCCGCTTCGTCGCCCAATCCCATCACCAACGCAGGCGCTGGCTCGGGGGGCGTGGGTAGCGTGGCCGGCAGTGGGGGTCAGGTTGGGGGAGGCGAAGCCGGCAAGCCGAGCAACGCTGGAGCCACGAGCGGCGTCAGCGGCAGCGCCAGTGTTGGCGGCGGCGGTGCTGGCAGCGGCGGCGCTAACGGGGTCGCGGGCGGTGGCGCGGCTGGTGCGGGCGGCAGTGGCGGTTCTGCCGCCGTGCTGGGAGCATGCACGGCAGAACCCGCCGCCTCGCCACCCGCGCTCAAGAAGACGGCCATCGTTCGCCTCCCCGACGGCGAGCAAGCCGGGCAGGTCGTGGGCGTACCGGGTGAGCCCGGCATCTACATTTTGGGTCACCGCACGGGCAAGGTATTCTACGCGGTGAGATAAAACAGGTGGTTTCGACCCAGGGTGGCGAAGTCTACCGCATCGACGCGCAGTAATGGTCACACTCCATCGCGCGCTCGTGACCGGCATTGGTTTGGCGCTAGCGTCGACGGCGGCGTGTGCGCCCGCGCCGGACTCGAATGACGCGGCTGGTGCTGGGTCGGGCGGCAGTGGCACGGCTGGGGGCGGATTTCCCAGTTCGGGCAGCCCCGCGACACTGGGCGGCAGTGCTGGGTCGGGCGGCGAAGGTGGCCCGGCCACGAGCTCTGGCGGAGCTGGCGGGAGCGCGGGGCAGGGGCAAAGCGATTGCACGGTATCCGCCCCGCAATCGCTGTTCTGCGATCCGCTGCAGGCGATGCCCAAGACGCTGGCTCCCACCGGGCTTTTTCCGGCCGCACCCGACTTTACGCAACACGCTGCCAGCTTGCGCGGGTTCACGCCCTCGCCAGCGTTGTGGAGCGACGGCATGGAGAAAGAGCGCTTCATGCTCTTGCCGCAAGCCAAGCAAATCGACAACAGCAACCCCAAGGCTTGGGCTTTCCCGGTCGGCACCCTGTTCATCAAGACGTTCTTCGACGACAGCGGGGTTGCGGGGGCTCGTCGACCCATCGAAACGCGCGTGATTCGCCGCGTCGGCACCGAGGCCGACTTCACCGAGTACGACTACTACCTTTACCAGTGGAACGAACTTGGCAGCGACGCAAACCTGGTGGTGGACGACCGCAACGGCGACAGCCAGGCGACTCAGCAGGTGAAGGTCATCATCAATCGCCAGCAAGGCGGCAAGCCCTTCATGCTGAACGGTGCCCAACCCTTCGACCACACGCTGCCATCGCGCGACCACTGCGGCGACTGCCACCACGAGAACGGCAACGCCTACCAAACGTTCATCGGCTTCGACGAAATCCGGCTCAACCACAAGCTCACCCCCGCTTCCGCCAAGACCCAGCTCGAGGAATTTCAGGCGGCCGGCGTATTTACCAAGCAGCCCGCAGCCGGCGACCCCGCGCCGCGCAGCATCGTCGAAAGCGACCCCACGCTGCTGCAGGTGAAAGAGTTCGTGCTGGGCAACTGCGTTCATTGCCATAACGAGCAGGGCAAGGTCTTCGACCTGGCGCCCGAGGTATTCGTCGCCAACACGGTCGGTCAAATGACCAACGCGCAAAGTGTTCAGCCGCCCAGCGGCTGGCTGCGTGT
>JAYUYU010000488.1:0-13189 GCA_043752365.1 Myxococcales bacterium
TTGAAGCCCGCCAACGTGCTGGTGACACACCCCAGGCCCGATCGACCACTGGTCAAAGTGCTCGATTTCGGCATCGCTCGCGGGGTGGAAGCGGCGCACAACGCGGCCCAGGTCGTGATGGGCACGCCCATGTACATGGCGCCCGAGCAGGTAACGGGCGAGCCGGTCGACTTTCGCACGGACGTTTACCAAGCCTGCGCCATGCTGTTCGCCATGCTCGCCGGCACTGATCCGTTCCAGGCCAACACCACGCGCGAGGTGATGAAGCTGGTGGCAAAAGGCCGCTGCAAAGACCTGCAGGCGTTGGTCCCCGAGCTGCCCACCGAGCTAATCGCGGTCGTCAAAGACGGCATGGCCCTCAAGCCCAAAGACCGCATTCAAAGCGCCGAAGAGCTGGCCGAGCGGCTACGACCGTTCGTCAGCGCCCAACATTTCGTATCGCTGGTGCCACAAGGCCACCAGGGCTCCGGCCAGCCCATCCCGCTGATCATCGCGCCTGCCACGAACGACGCGAGCCTGCCTTCAACGCGGCCGGGCGTGCAGGCGTCGGTCATTCCAGTCGACATGCCGCGCGTGGCGGCGCGGTTGCGGGTCACCGATTCGCTTTTGGTGTCGCCGCGCATTCCCCGCGCGCCCAGCACACCCAAGCTAAAAATTGGACACGACTTCATGCCCATGCCGGGCGACCCCGACTACCAGTCGATGCAAGAAGCGCGGCGTTCGCAAACGCACATGCCGAGGCGGCGCTCGAACTTTCAGCGCGACGTCATGCCGGCGCTGGTCGCGACCGGCATCGGTTTTGGGCTGGGCGTCGTGTTGGCTTGGTCCGCCGGCTTGCTTTAGCCGGGCACCGCGCCGGGTTGAAACACGCGCGTAGCGTGAGCACGGGGCGATGCGGCAGGTAAGCTGGCAGCCGCGCCTCGACACAAACGGCCTTTTCTCGGGGGCTGGGCGCCCAGGGGGGGCGGCCGCTTGCAGTGTGGCGCGGCAGTAGTATGACGGCCGCGCCATGACCCAGGAAACGTTTCAGGTCCCCCAGCGCGAGATCGGCGCCGATGATCCCGTGCCGGGCGTGAAAAACGTCATCCTTGTGATGAGCGGTAAGGGGGGCGTCGGCAAGAGCACCGTCGCCACCAACCTCGCGATGGCGCTCAAGTCGTTCGGTTTGAAGGTGGGCCTGCTGGATGCGGACATCTACGGCCCCAGCATTCCGACCATGCTGGGCATCAGCGGCCAACCCATGAGCGACGGCAAGCGCATCCAACCGCTCGAGCGGTTCGGCGTAAAGCTGATGAGCATCGGCTTTCTGCTGGAAGACTCGAAGAGCGCCGTCGTGTGGCGTGGCCCCATGCTGCACGGCGCCCTTTTGCAGTTCTTGAAGGACGTCGAGTGGGGCGACCTGGACTTCTTGTTGCTCGACTTGCCTCCCGGCACCGGCGACGTCGCGCTCACGCTGTCGCAGCGGGTGCGCTCCAACGGCGCCGTGATCGTCACGACGCCCCAAGAGGTCGCCTTGCAGGACGTCTACAAATCCGTTTCGATGAACCAAAAGGTCGGTATACCGATCGTCGGCGTCGTCGAGAACGAGAGCTACTTCGTTTGCGGCAACTGCAACGAAAAGCACGAGCTGTTCGGGGCTGGCGGCGGGCAAAAAATCGCGGATTTTGCGAACGCTCCGTTGCTGGGGCAGATCCCGCTCTTCCCCGAGGTCCGTAAATGGGGAGACGCGGGCGTGCCGGTGGTCGAAGCCGCCCCGGGTTCGCCGCCCGCGGAGGCTTTCTGCAAGGTGGCCCGTGGGCTCATCGACAGTTTAAACGCCACGGCCGCCGCCTCGGTACTGAACATCGATCGGAGCGGCGGCCAAAATCGCCACCTGCCGATCACCCGCTAGCCACTTTCCGAACCTATAGCCGCCCCAGTCTGACTGCCGAAGCGCCCCGCCAATTGGCAGGCGCCCTGAGGCACGATATACGCCGCCGAGACCCCCCATGACCGCCCCTGAATCCGAAACCGTGACCGAGCAAGCCGAGAGCCAAGCGGGCGACACCACGTCTGGGGAGCCCACCGCAATCGCGGACGCCGCGCCAGCCGACGCGGACGCCGCACCAGTCGCGGACGCCGCACCCGCCGCACAAGTCGCGGACGCCGCGCCAGCCGCAGACGCTCCGCCAGTCGCGGACGCCGCGCCCGCCGACGCGGACCCTGCGCCCGCCGACGCAGACGCTGCGTCTGCCGACGACTCCGCCGAAGGCGGCGAGGACGAGTCGGACGAGAGCGCTGACGACAGCGAAGCGCCCGAAGCTGGCGACGCCGCCAGCGCAGACACGGCCGGCGTGCCGGGCGCGCCGAAGAAGAAGCGCCGTCGGCGCAAGAAGAAGAAGCCGAACGAAGCCGTAGCAGCCGGCAAGGAAGGCGAGCCTGCGCGCCACAAGCCGCACCGCGCGAGCGACCGTGCCCCGTTCCACGTGGGCGAAGAAGTGTTCGGCAAGGTCACCGCCGTGCTCGACACCGCCGTGATGATCGATCTGTCCGGCAAGGCGCTGGCCATCTTCGACCGCTCGGAAATGGAAGCGGACGACCTGGTACCGTCGATTGGCGATCGCTTCGTGGCGCGCGTCCACAACGACGGCATCCGCGGCGGCTTGGTCGTGCTTTCGCGCAAGCCTCTGCGCGAAGAAGAAGTCAAACCCAAGGTCGAGCAAGCTCACAAGGCCGGTACGGTCGTCAGCGGCTTGGTCACCGGCGTGATCAAGGGCGGCATCGAGGTCGACATCTACGGCCTGCGCGCGTTCGCGCCGGCGTCCGGTATGGATCTGCATCCACAGAACGCCAACTTCGCGTCGCTGGTCGGTCAACGCCTCGACTTCAAGGTCGTTCAGTACGAGAAGGCCGGGCGCGACGTCGTCGTCACCCGCCGCCCCATGCTGGAGGCCGAGGCGCACGAGCGCCGCAAGCACGCGCTCACCTTGCTACAAGAAGGCGCGGTCATGCAGGGCGTGGTGCGCACCGTCGTCGAATGGGGCGCGTTCGTCGCGCTACCCGCAGCCGAAAACCTCGAGGGCTTGGTGCACGTCACCGAAGCCAGCCACGACCCCCGCACGCCGCTGAACGAGATCATGAAACCGGGCGAAAAGCTCGAGGTCAAGATCATCAAAATCGACGAGAAGGGTAAGATTTGGCTGAGCCGTAGGGCGCTGGTGGCCGATCCTTGGGGCGAGGCGCGCCAGAAATTCGCGCGCGGCAGCCGCCACACGGGCAAGGTCACTCGGCTCGAGCGCTTCGGCGCCTTCGTAGAGATCGAACCGGGCATCGAGGGCTTGGTGCACGTTGCAGATTTGGCGTTCGACCGCGTCGAGCACGCCAACGCCATCCTCAAGGAGGGGCAAGACCTCGACGTCATCGTGTCGAACTTCGACATGCGCAGCAAGAAGGTGACGCTGCTCCCGGCTCCGTCGGGCGAGCGCGCCAACGAGCCAATCCAGCGCATCGAGCGCGGCGCGCTGATCAAAGTCGAGGTCGTGAAAGCCGATGGCCCCGGTCTGATCGTACGCGTACTAGGCGTGATGGGCCGGCAAGGTCGCGGCTTCATCCCCGCAGGTCAAACCGGTACAGAGCGCGGCAGCGATTTGCGCAAGCACTTCAAGGCCGGCAAAGTCCTCGACACCAAGGTGCTCGATGTCGACCCGCGGACCGGTGAGCCCAAGCTCAGCATTCGCGGCTTCGCCGAAGAAGAAGAGCGCCGCGCCCACAAGGAATACCGCCAGAAGCTGAAGGCCGAAGGCGGCTTCGGCACGCTCGGGGATCTGCTGAAGCAGAGACTCTCGGGGGCGCCGCGCGAAGACTGAGGGTGTTTGGCCCCCTCACCTGTGCGGCTCGAGCGGAAACGTCCGCTCGAGCTGCCTAACTGGGGTACTTTTGTGGCGTGGAGTGCGCGCACGCTTGATTTGCGCGCCCCGCCGTGAAAAGCCGACGACAGGGCGATGACCGACAAGCGATCCGAGAGCGAACGTGCGAGCGCGAGGCCCCCTTTGCCGTCGATCGCTCCACCAACGGACGAAATCGATTCGGAGTGGGGTGCCGAGCCCATCCCGGGCCCGGCGCCGCTCCCCGAAACCGCGTCCGCTTCTGCGTCCACTTCGACGCCATTGCCTCGCGCTTCGACGCCAGCCCCACGGCCGTCATCGAACCCGGCGCCTCGCGCTTCGACGCCAGCCCCACGGCCGTCATCGAACCCCGCGACCGGCACGCCGCTCGTCGCGGCAAACAACCAATGGCGCAAGCAAACTCTGCTCGGTATGGCGCCCGTCATCCCGCCTCGCTCAGAGCCACCGGCCGCAGACGCGCCAGCTTCGCTCGCTCCCGCAACACGTGCGGCTAGCGCTCCAGCTACCAACAACCCGCTGCGAAAGCAGACCTTGTTCGGCATGGCGCCGGTCATCCCACGCGAACCAGCAGTAGCCGAGGCAGAGCCCGCAGCCGAAGTAGCCCCTTCGGTCGCCAGCATCGTCACGCCCGCCATGGTCGCGACCGATGCACCTACCACGGCCGACGTCGTCGCCGAGCCACCCGTCGCTGCCGCCAATAAGCCGCGCCCTGCGCCGGCGCGTTCAGAGCCAGCGCGCCCGGCGCCCGCGCGCAGCATCAGCCACGATGACCTGCCGCCGCTCAAACCGACGCGCCCGCGCTGGCTCGTGCCGGTGGCCGTAGCGGCGGCGCTTGGCCTAGGCGTCGTCGGGCTGCGCCAGCTCGATCGCGCCCCGACGCCGATGCCTGCGGAGCTGTCGCGCCCCGTCAACGCCCCCAAGGCGCCCGCTCAAGCAGCCGCTGCCAGACCGGCCAGCGACGACGACAGCGGCGATGACAGCGAGGACCCCAACACCGGCAGCCCTCCCCAGCCGGATCCGCTACCCCCCGAGCCCGAGCCGCTACGCGCCAAACCGAGGAGCGACGCTGCAAAAACGGCGGTCCAAGGCGCCGCGCCCGCAGGCGCACGAGCGCCCGCCACGAGTGCCGCGCCAGCTGCGCCGGGAGCCGCCATCCGCATCAACGTCGACAGCGACCCGCCTGGCGCCCGCCTGTTCTGGAAAGGCAAAGAGCAGGGCACCACTCCTTTCGTACTGGAATTGCAGCCGGGTGAACGCCACGCCTACGAATTGGGCCTACCTGGCTACACCACTCGTAAGGTAGTGATCGATGGCTCCAAAACCGACATTAGTATCGGCCTACGCCCTGATCCGACAGCGACCAGTGGCGCAAGCCCCCGAAAATAATAGACTTCTGCTCAACCAACAAAGCTCCACGCCTGCCCAAGCGCTCGGCAGGCTCGGCTGTCCAACCCGGGAGCAATGCACTACCGTGAGCGCTCGACCGGAGAATTAGCGTGGTTACTTCCGCGCGCCAGCACTTGCCTGAGCGTACCGATCGAGAGCTCGTCACCGCCGCCCGCGAAGGCGACGCGGAGGCATTTGGGCTCTTGGTCCGTCGTCATCAGCGCCGCGTGTATCGCCTCGCCGTCCACCTGCTCAAAAGCGGCGCGGAGGCCGAGGACGTGACGCAAGACACCTTCGTCCGCGCTTACGGTGCGCTCGATCGCTTCGACGGGCGCAGCGAGCCCTTTACCTGGATTTACCGCATTTGCGTGAACCTCTCGCTGAACGCCCTGCGCTCGCGCAAGACGCGCCGTGCTTCGTCGCCCGACGATCCGCGCATCGAGGGGCTGTTGGTCGACAACCGCCCTGCCGGCGCTAGCCCGGCCCGCAGCACGGCCGACAAGCAGCTTGGTCGCGCCTTGGTCGAAAGTATCGACGAGCTGAGCGACACGCTCCGCACCACGCTGGTGCTCGTGTGTATCGATGGCCTCAGCCACGCCGAAGCCAGCCAAGTGCTGGGCTGCCCCGAAGGCACGGTTGCCTGGCGGGTGCACGAAGCGCGCAAAAAGCTGCGCGGCATGCTTTCCGAACGCGGGTTCAACGACGATGACATCGAGGGCAAGTCATGAGCGAACCCACACTCAAGCTCCAACTCAACGCCGAGGAGCTGCTGCGAGAATTTCCCATCACCGAGCCAGACTTCGAAGCGCAAGCGCTAGCGATTGAGGCTCGACTCAAGGGCTCCCCTGGCGGCGTCGTGTTCGACGACCTGCTGAAAGTGCCCGAGCTTGCCGCCGAGCAGAACGAGCCCGCGGCGCCGTCGTCCGCGCGCACCGCTTCGGCCCCCAAGAGCAACTTCGCCGAGATGGCGAGGAAGAGCATGCAGCCGAAGGACGACCCGGCCGAGCTCGCCAAAGAGCTGCTGGCGGCGACCGCGCACAGCCGACGTCCGAACGCCGAAATGGTCGAGCGGGTGCGAGCAGCGGGTCGCGTCGCTTCAACCAGCACCCCCTTGCCGGTGAGCGAACCCGTGCCCGAAGAAGCAGCGCGGTTGAGCGGGGTCGTCGCCCGCGCCGCCACCACGGTGAGGCCCGCGGCAGCTGCGCCGAGCAACAATCGCGGCGTCGTCATTGGCGTGATTGGCGGCGCCCTCGCGCTAGCGGCGTGCGTGGCGCTGTTCGTGCGTGGAAGCGGCGAGGACGAGCGCACCAGCGCCGCGCTGGCCGCGCAAAAGGCCGCCGACGCGCCGGCGGCGGTGGTTGCTGCTGGCGCCAAGCCGGGCACCCCGTCCCCCGTCGCCACCAACGACGGCGTGCTCAGCCCCGAAGCGCTGGCTGCGGCACCGGCCGCGCTACACCACGACGCCAAACCCGGCGTTGCCAAGGCCGGCGGGGCTGCCGCTGCGCCCGCGTCGAAGGCAGCGCCCGGAACGAGCGCCCAGCCCCAACAACTCGCGGTCGTGCTCGAGGATGATCCGCAGCCTGCAGAGCCACCGCCCGCGGCGCCCAAGGCGGAGCCAGTACCCGAGCCCGCGTTGAAGCCCGCGGAGGGCAACGCGGGCAGCGTGCCGCTCAATCCCTCCGCGGGTGCGGTCAGCGCCGCGCTCAGCTCCGTGCGGAGTGGCGCGCAGGCCTGCTTGGCAGGACAAACCGAGCCGGCCACCGCCGTCGTCACGTTCGCGGCCGATGGCCACGTCTTGCGCGTCAGCGCTGGCGGCCCCTCCAGCGCGTGCATCAAGGCGGCGCTGTCGAAGGCCCAAATCGCGCCCTTTGCGAAAGACTCGTTCAGCGCCACGACGACCATACGCCCGCCTTGAGCCTCGCTCTTCACGGGCACGTTTACGGGCACGTGGGCGCCCTGGCCGTTGACAACGTCCCACCCATTCGTCATAGTCCCCGCCCTCTCGGCCGAACCGTGGGCCGAGCTTTTTTTCGAGGTAGTTCCCGATGGTTTCTTCGACGAGGCAGACAGAACGACGCCGAGCGATTCGCGCCCGCGCCTTTGGCAAGGGTAAGAAGCTCGAGCAGACCCCCAAGTTTCCCGTGCACCCTGAGGGGTACGACGAGAAAAAAGCCGACGCCGCGAAGAAAGCCGCTAGCTGAGCCATGGCCAATCATCCGTCTGCAGAGAAGCGAAACCGTCAGCGCATCGTGCGCACCGAGCGCAACCGCGCCGCCAAGAGCGCCCTCCGTGGCGCCGTCAAGAAGGCCCGCAGCGCCGCCGCAGGCAGCGATGCCGCCAAGGCGAAAAGCAGCGTGGCGACGGCCGAGAAGGCGCTGGCGAAGGCCGCCAGTAAGGGTGTAATTCACCCCCGCACGGCTGCCCGCACCACGTCGCGCATCGCCAAGGCGTTGGCGAAGTCCGCCAAGGCCTGAAAAGCCTCGAAGAACGATGTTAGCCTCGGGTTGTAGCGCAGAAGTAGCGCGCTGCATCTCGGAGAGGCATGTCGTTCGATAGTGGGAAAAAGCCACCCGACGAGCTCGACCTGCTCGTCGGGTCCACGGTCGCTGGCAAGTATCACATCGATCGCTTGATCGGCCGCGGTGGTATGGGCGCCGTGTTCCAAGCCACGAACGCGTCGATTGGCAAGCGCGTAGCGCTGAAATTTCTGGGCGCGCTCACCAGCAAGGACAGCGACGCCGCGACGCGTTTTCAGCGCGAAGCCGAAGCGGCGAGCTTGGCCGAGAGCCCGCACATCGTTCAAATCTTCGACTCGGGCCGGAGCGAGCAAGGCTTGCCGTTCCTGGTCATGGAGCTGCTCACGGGCGAAGACTTGCGCGCGCGTTTGCGCCGCGAAGGGCGGCTCGACGCGGAGACGGCGGTGCGCCTAGGCGTCCAAATTCTGAAGGCGCTGCGCCAAGCGCACGGTGCGGGCATCGTGCACCGCGACCTCAAGCCGGACAACGTGTTCCTGTGTCGCCGCGACGACGAACCAAGCTTCGTCAAAATCGTAGATTTCGGCATCTCCAAGCTGCAACAGCACGCAGCCGCCGACACGTTGACGCACAAGGGCACGGTGTTGGGCACTGCCTTCTACATGTCGCCCGAGCAAGCGCAGTCGTTCCCCGACATCGACGGGCGGACGGACCTGTTCAGCGTCGGCGCGCTTCTGTACGAAATGCTGACTGGTGAGCCGCCCCACTCGGCGCCCACCTACGAGGCCGTGCTGATCGCCATTTGCACGCGCGACGCCGCTGACGTTCGTGCGTTGGCGCCCAACGTGCCCGAAAAGCTGGCGCGCGTTATCGCCCGAGCCCTGCGACGCGAAAGAGACGAGCGCTATTCGTCAGCGCAAGACATGCTGGCAGACTTGGAAGCCGCGCTGCGCGCAAGCCGAGAGCTTGCCAAAAAGACGCGCACCACCGCCGGCGTTTGGCTCGACGTGCCCAGCAGCAGGCGCAATCGCTACCGCACGCTGGTGTTCGCGGTCGTGGCGGCCTTGGGCGGTTTCTCGGTCGCTGCGTATTTCGTAGCGCGCGGCGTTGCGCCCAGCGACGCCATGCTGCAGGGCGCGCCGGGCGCGTCCGTCACTCCGAGCTTACCGGGCCTCAGCGCCGCGCCTCCCTCGCAGGGCGCTGAGCTTACGGCCCCGCCAACACTAGCCAGCGCGGCTACCAAGCCGGCGCTCAAGCCGGGCCAAGGCAAGCCCACCGACAGCGCAAAAGCAGTCGTGAAAAAGCCACCGCCCGCCTCCTCTGCCGGGGTTGCCGGCAGTCTTGGCCTCAGCACCCGTGAGCCATAGAGGCACCTCGAAAGCTGTGATAGCCGTGTTGGCTCTTGGCTCGCTTTGGAGGTCTCGTTCGCAAGCTGGGGCTCCTGGTGCTCACTTGCACAGCGCTGGGCGCAGCGCCCGCCCTCGCCCAAGACGCCGCTGAAGCCAAGCGCGCCACAGAGGCCCCCGATCAAGCCACACTGGAGGCCCGGCGACATTTCAAATCGGGAACCAAACTCTACCGCGACGGCAACTACGGCGGGGCGTTGGCCGAGTTCGAAGAAGCGTACAGGCGCAAGCCTGGCGCCGGGTCACTGCAAAACGTCGCGCTCAGCCAGAAGGGCCTGTTCCGCTACGCAGAAGCCGTCACCACGCTCGAGCAACTGCTGAGTCGGCATGGCACCGAGCTGAGCGAAGGCGAGCGCAAAGCGGTGGACGACGCGCTCGGCGAGCTGCGCGGCCTGGTCGCCAGCGTCAAGCTGCGGGTGGTACCCGACAGCGCCCGCGTACTGCTCGACGGCAAGCTGCTGACGCCCGCCGAGTGGGCCGTACCGCTGGTGCTGAACGTCGGCGAGCACGCGCTCAACGTGGACGCGCCTGGCTACAGCCCCGAACGCCGGGTGCTACGCATCGCGGGCGGGCAGCGTGAGCTGCCGGTCGACGTGCAGCTGCGCTGCGTCTCGGGCTTCGTCGACGTCACCAGCAACGATCCGACGGCCAACATCGCCATCGACGGGCTGCCGAAGGCGCGCCGCGCTTACAAGGGCCCGGTCGACCCCGATACGGATCACCTGCTGCAGGTTTACCGCGAAGGCGTCGAACCGTTCGAACAGACCTTTCAGGTAGGTCTCTGCAAGACCCTGAGCATCAAAGCGCAGCTGGAGGGCCTGGACGAGGCGCCTGCGGATCCGAACGAAACCGACGCGAGGCTGCCGGGTGCTCCGCCCAAGCGCGTGCAAAAGGGTTTCTTCGGCGTGGCGACGCTCGACCTACTGGGGCTCACCAAGCAACCGCTCAACCTGGCCAAGGCCAACAGCGGCGGCGGCTTTGGCGCGATCGGGCTGCGCGCAGGCTACCGGCTCTCGACGCCCGTGGCCCTAGCCCTGCGCCTCGACGCTGGCGTGCTGCAAGCGCAGGGCGCCTACGACAAGGCCAACATGGCGAGCCGCGACTACTCGCTCACGTCGATCCATTTCGGACCAGATCTCAAGCTGATGACGCCCGGCGAGCGCCTGCGCTTCGTCGCCACTATCGGCGCCGGCATCGTTCACCACCGGCTTTCGGTAAGCAAAGTGGCGCCTGACGAAGTGCGCGGCATCGATCCTTACTTTTCGCTCGAGCTCGGTCTCGGCTTCAACTACCGCCAGTTCTTGGGCGAGATCGGGCTGATTGCCTTGATTGATGGCAGCGCCGCCTTGCAAAAAGGCTTCAGCGACGCCAGCAACCGCGCGCTGACGAAGGATATAGGCACGACTCTGCCGATGGTCGGTATCGGCTTGCGCGGCGGCTTCTCGCAGTGGCGCCCTGCGCGCTAATACGCCCTCCGCGATGCGTCGCGCGGCGCCGCGTCAGCGTTGTGAATTTGCGCCATACAAACGGTACAATCCGTCCACGTCTGGGGCTTTTCTAGGGGGTTTCTGCTAGGTACTCTAGGGCAATGGCGCTCGACCCAACCTCCATCGAAACGCACTCTGCCGAAACCCGAACCTTCGAGCCCAGCCCAGAGTTCGTGGAGCGAGCCCGCTGCAATCGGGCCAAGTACGAGCAGCTCTACAAAGAAAGCCTCGAGTCGCCCGACAGCTTTTGGACGCGTGAAACCGCAGAGCTGGTGTTCCGAAAGCCGTGGCAAAAGCTACTCGACTGGGAGCTGCCGCACTCCAAGTGGTTCGTCGGCGCCGAGCTGAACGCGAGCGAGAGCTGCCTCGATCGCCACCTCACCACCGCCGTGAAAGACAAGCCGGCGCTGATCTGGGAAAGCGAGCCAGGCGAAACGCGCACGGTCACCTACGCTCAGCTCCACGATGAAGTGGTGAAGTTGGCGTCGGTGCTGCGCGGGCTGGGCGTCAAGAAGGGCGACCGCGTCGCCATTTACATGGGCATGGTGCCGGAAGCCGCCGTTGCCATGCTGGCTTGCGCCCGCATCGGCGCGCCGCACACCGTCGTTTTCGGCGGTTTCGCCGCAGAATCACTGCGCGACCGCATCAACGACTGCTCGGCCAAGGTCGTGTTGACGCAAGACGGAGCGCTGAGACGCGGCAGCGTCGTTCCGCTCAAGTCCATCGTGGACCGCGCGCTAGAAGCCACCCCCAGCGTCGAGAAGGTGCTGGTATTCCGGCGCCTCACCGACGAGCAGCACAAAATCGAGATGAAACCAGGCCGGGACCTAGATTGGAAGGAAGCGCTGGCGGGCGCGGACGCCAAGCTGGGCCACGAGCCCGAGATCGTCGACGCCGAGCACCCGCTATTCATCCTGTACACCTCCGGTTCGACCGGTAAGCCCAAAGGCGTGCTGCACACGACCGCTGGCTACCTCGCCGGCGCGTACCTGACGTCGAAATATGTGTTCGATCTGCGACCCGACGACGTCTATTTTTGCACCGCGGACGTGGGTTGGATCACCGGCCACAGCTACATCGTGTATGGTCCGCTCGCGAACGGCGCGACCTGCCTGATGTACGAAGGCGCGCCGAACCATCCCGATTGGGGACGCTTTTGGGAGATCGTCGAGAAGCACAAGGTCTCGATTTTGTACACGGCGCCCACCGCCATTCGCGCCTTCATTCGCGCCGGCAACGAGTGGCCCGCGAAGTACGATCTCTCGAGCCTACGGCTGCTGGGCTCCGTGGGTGAGCCTATCAACCCCGAAGCTTGGATTTGGTACTACGAGCACATTGGCGCCAAACGCTGCCCCATCGTGGACACCTGGTGGCAAACCGAGACGGGCTCCATTTTGCTCACCACGCTGCCGGGCGCGCACACTATGAAGCCGGGCGTCGCGGGCTTGCCGTTCTTCGGTGTTTCGCCCGAAGTAGTAACGGCCGACGGCCAGCGAGTGCCCGCCGACCAGGGCGGATTTCTGGTGTTACAGAAGCCGTGGCCCAGCATGCTGCGCACGGTTTGGGGGGACGACGAGCGTTACCAGGCCCAATACTGGTCCGACGTGAAGGGGGTGTACTTCACGGGCGACGGCGCCTACCGCGACCAGGATGGGTACATCCGTGTCGTCGGCCGCGTCGACGACGTCCTGAACGTATCGGGTCACCGCATCGGAACCGCAGAGATCGAGAGTGCACTGGTTTCTCACAAGGCCGTCGCCGAGGCCGCCGCCGTGGGCCGCGCCGACGAGCTGAAGGGCCAAGCGCTGGTCGTGTTCGTGACGCTGAAGCCCCAGTTCACCGGCGACGACGCCATGAAGAAGGCGCTCAGCGAGCACGTCGCCCAGGAAATCGGAAAATTTGCCCGCCCTGACGAGATTCGCTTCGCCGAAGGCCTGCCCAAGACGCGCAGCGGAAAAATCATGCGGCGCCTGCTGAAGGACATCGTTAATGGCCGCGCCGCCCAAGGCGACACGTCGACGCTCGAAGACGTCAACGTGCTGGCCAAGCTACGCGGCAACGACGAGTAGTTGTAACGGACCCAGATTTTTTCACAGGAAGATCGGAAGATCGGAAGGCGAGAATTTTTGGGGTTTCGAGGCGTGCGTTGGCATGCGGAGACTGCGCAGGCTTTTCGCGGTGTTGCTTGGCTCGAACCCCCAAATCTTCCGATCTTCCGATCTTCCCGTGAAAAAACCTGAGTCGTGTCAGTGACGTAGGGTAACGTCGGCGCGTGCGACCGGTGATTATTGCGGCTGGCAGAGGCAGCCGGCTCAAGAATGAGACTGACGAGATTCCGAAGACGCTCGTGGAGGTCATGGGGCGGCCCATGCTCGAGTGGATTTTGGAAGCGTTCGAGTCCGCCGGCCTCGCGCGCAAAGACGTCGTCTTCATTTGCGGCTACCGCGCCGAGGTGATCAAGGCGCGCTACCCCGAGTTTACGTACGTGACCAATCGTGACTGGCCGAACAACAACATTCTGCTCAGCCTGCTGATGGCGCGTGAATACCTGG
>JAYUYU010000489.1:0-2025 GCA_043752365.1 Myxococcales bacterium
TAGCGCTGAGAAGATCCGATGGTCCGCGTCGTAGCGCGCTCGCTCGTCGCGATCCAAGGCAACGCGAAGGACAACCAGATCGAAGTCAGCGAGCCAGGTGCCCGCCAAGTCGCCGACGCCGAGTTGGTACACCACTGGGCCGAGCAGATCCTCGAGATGAGCTAGGGCCTTGCCGTCGGGCGGGGTGGCCGACAAACCGAGCCGATGGCGCGCGACGCACATCTCAAGTGCTTCGTCGCGTACGCCGCAGCCAAAGTGATGAGCCTCGTCTACGACCAACAGCTCGAAGCGGCTACCGAGGCGCGGCATCCAGCGAAACGCCGACTCAAACGTCGCGACCGTGATGCTCTGGATGTCCTGTCGCCCGTCCCCCAGGCAGCCGATCGCTCCGGGATACAGCCGCGACAACTCCATGAGCCATTGATTCAGGAGCGCCCGGGTGGGCACCAAGCACAACGTCCGGGCCCGTGTTACCGCCATCGCCGCCGCCGCGACTCGGGTCTTTCCACTGCCAGTGGGCAACACCACAAGTCCTCGTTTCTCAGCCAATTGCCAGGCCAGGACGGCGGCCTGTTGGTACGGGCGGAGCTCGACCGAACGCCACTCGTCCGCCGAGGCCGCGCCCGACCGTTCAACCTCATCCGTGACCGGCAAGCGGAGCAAGCGCAACGCCTCGACGACCTCCGCGTACCGATAGGCAGGCGCTCGGTACAGCTCGACACGCGGGTCCCAAAGCAGTCCAGGGATCGCCTTGCGGCTTAGATCGGGAGCTTCAGTCAGCACCAACGTGCCATGGTCGAAGAGCAGCTTCATCTCGTGCTGCCGACCCTTCGGTCGAAGGGGTGCCGCGGTTGCGGAAAAAACGGCGCCCGGACGCTTGCCCTGTCCCCAAGGTTGTCTCAGCGGTGCTGAGACTTTCTAAACTCCTCCACGCCCGCAGCTCTTCACCGTACCCAGCACGCTTGGGCGCGTGCTGCTCTTGCTCAACGATCCGGCGGCCGACGCCCCAATAGGTAGCAGTAAGCAGTGCGTTCACCGCCCGGGCCGACGCATGCCTCGCTGCTTCGATGAGCACTACGACATCCGCGAGCACGGCGTCGTAGTCGGGTGAGGATCGCGTTATAGCGGTTTTCTTGCGAACCACTGGGAGAACACTTTGCACCGAGGCTAGGCCTAACAACAAGGCCGATGTTGGAGCAATGAACCGCAGTCGGGTTTCAAGAGTGAGGGGGGGCCGCACCTCGTCGCGAACGGCACCTTCGACCCCGTGGCACACCGCTTCGGAGGCGACGCCGAGCCTGCGTTGCTCAGAGCTTCGGCTTAGCCTTGGTTTTTTCGGCAAAGCCGGCCGTTTGGTGAGACTCGCCCAGACTTTGCCAGCGCATGGGCTACTCTTGTGAACATGGAACGCGGTGTTGTGGTTCGTGGAACGCTGCACGGCCGGCACATCGAGCTTGTCGAACAAGTGGACGAGCTGGACGGTGAGGTGGAAGTATTCGTTCGATCCGTGGGCGCTACTCCGCGCCCGCCGGACGTGCTGGAGGTGATCGCCTCGCTGCCCGCGGGCACCCGGAGCAAGGACGACATCGACCGCCAGCTCGCCGACGACCGAGCGGGCTGGAACGGCCGTGGCTGACGTCTACCTCGACGCCTGCTGTTTCATCTATCTCGTCGAAGGGCAGCCGGGTTGGCGGACCGTTGTCGAGAAGCGACTCCGTGCCCTCGACCCAGCTTCGAGGCTCGTCACGTCACAGCTGGCGCGGCTCGAGTGTCGAGCGAAGTCAATGCGTGACAGCGACCAGGAGCTTCTCGAACGCTACGACATGCTGTTCGGAGCTAGCCGAGTGGCAGTGCTCGACGTAAGCGCCAAGGTCATCGACCGTGCCACCGCGCTGCGCGCGCGGTACGGCTTCAAGTCGCCCGACGCAATTCACCTGGCGACGGCGATCGAATCTGGTGCAACCGAGTTTTGGACGGGGGATGCTAGGCTGGCGCGCTGCGACGATATTCCGGTGAGGGTGCTCC
>JAYUYU010000490.1:0-13167 GCA_043752365.1 Myxococcales bacterium
GAGAGAGCCACGCCGGCGATCAGCCGCGTGAGGGGCGGCGCGCCCACGACGGTTTGCTCAACATTTCTCATCGGGGACACCTCCCAACAGTACCCACCCCCAAGGGTGATGGGCCACGACGCGGTGCGAACGACCAACATGGCCCTAAACGGCGCCCTCTACGATGGAAAAAGGGCCTGAACGCTCAAACTCAACGCCGACTTCCACGCACCTTTGTGCACAACCCGGCGCGCCGCTTGCTCACGAACAGCGGACGAGTTGCATGCTGACCCGAATCTTTTCGTGTGATTGTCCGCGCGCGCGAAAACCACACGGCCCGACAGCGACGCGCGCCCATTGAACGCCGGTGCCAACGCGGAAGGTGTGGCTGGCCGGGCGAGCAGCGCTCAGGGCGTGCAACGGTTCGGCAGCGGCTGGGGCGCGGCGAACAACTCCACGCGGCAGGCGACCGCCCCGACGATCGGCACGTCGAAGTGCACGGCGACGCGACAATCCTTCTCGTTCTTCGGATCGAACCACCAGGCCTTTTCGCATCGGCCACGGCCTTCGCCGAGCTTGGTCACGGCAAAGCGCCCGCGGGTGCGCAGCGGGCCGCAGCTGGAGCCGCCGAAAATGCGATCTTCACTGGTGCCGAGCAGCCCACCGCTGACCACGACGTCTTCGCGGCCTAGCTGCGGCTCGACGCCGCTTTCCTGATCGGGCTTGCAGCGCAGCGCGCCAGCACACACGTTGGTGCCACAACACGGCTGCTCGGCGCCGCCGCAAGCCGTGCGACAACGGCCGCCCACACAAGCGCCGCTAGCGCAGCTCTCGCCGTCGCAGGGCTGATCGGGACCGCCCACCTCGACGCAGCGCTCGTTCACGCAGCCCAGGCCACCGTCGCAGGCGGGAGCGCTCGGGCAGCAGGCTTGCTCGCGCCGGCCACAAAACTGGCACAAGCGCTCGGTGTTGGCCGTGCGAAACGCGCTGCGCGCGATGGCCAACGTGACCGGCTGGTTGCTGGTAATTTCGCGCGAACCGCGGCTCAGCTCGCGCGCGATATAGCTGGCCGAAAGCAACGGCACGCCGAGCCCCACCTCGCTGCCCTGAGCGTCCTCCGCGCTGATCGTCAGCGTGGGGACGCCGACCAAGGCCTTGTGCACGTACTGGTACTCTGGCTTGCACAGGGTGGCTAAGCACTGCGCTTCACGACGTTGGCCCTGCATGCGGCTGGCGACACCCAACAAGGTAACGAAGCGAGCGTGCTTGACCGAGACGTGGGCGTTCACGCGCCGAGTGCGCGTAAGGTCGAGCGACAGGCTCGGCAACCAGGGCACCAACGTCGACAGGTTGGCGCGTCCGCCGTGGCCAACCTCGGACGAGAAGCCTTGAGCGATGCTCAGGTCGAAGTCGGAGGCCGAGCTTTCGAGCAGCTTGGCGTATTCGGCTGGTTCGTCGAAGCAGTCCGACAGCGTGCCCTCCTCGGCCGCGCCGGAGGCGCCAAAGCGACCGAGCTCGGTCACGCCCGGAATGTCGAGGCACGACATGGGCGTGCCGATGCGCGCGGAGGTCACCGCCTGAGTGAGTAGCGGCTGCAGCCGCTCGCAGTAGCCGGCCTGCACCGCCGCCGTGGCGCTGGACGCAACGGGCGGCGGCACGGCGCGCGGGGGGGCCGTACCACCACCGCAAGCGCTCGAAAGAAGCAGCGTGAGCCCGATCAGCCAGCGTTCCACCAAGCCGGAGGACCGTAGCGGAGAAGCGTGGCCGCCGCCACCGACAGGCTGGCGGTCAAGGCGGCCAACCCGAGCAGCAGCACGACGATGAACGTGGCGAAATTAACGATTAACTCGAGCATGCAGGAATCCTGGGGAGGGGGAAGCCATAGGCTTCGAGAGCACGTCGTTCCTAGCGGCGTGAAATCGACAAGCCACGGCCGCTTTTTTTTTCGAGCCTTCTGCCGGCGTGATGGGGCCGGCGCGGGTCCGGCTGCCCGGCTCGCTGCCCAGAGCCACACCCGGCGAGCAGCGACTGCTAGGCTGCGTCACACATGGACTCTAAGAACGAGGCGGAGCAAGCCGTGCGCGTCACGGTTCGCGCCAAGCCGCGCGCTAGCCACAGTCGAATCGCGCGCGTCGACGGCCTCAAGGTCGAGGTCGCCCTGGCCGCTCCGCCCGTGGACGGCGCCGCGAACGAAGCGCTGCTCGAGCTGTTCGCCAGCGCGCTGTCGTTGCCCAAGCATTCGCTGAGCCTGGTGCCGGGCCAAACCGGCAAGCAGAAGGTCGTCGAGATCACGGGCCTCAGCGCGGAAGAAGTAACGGCCCGCTTGCTGCGCGAATCAGCGACCAAGTAGCCGTCGCGTGCGGGGCGCCAGCGCCAGAACAGCGAGGCTTGCGGCTACCAGCGCGGAGGCGCGGTCGGGCGCGTCCGAAAAAATGCAGCCAGCTTCGCTGTCGGTCGCGGCGTTGCTGACACCGCTACCAGCCGCGGGGCGGTCGCGGGCGTGCTGGCGTGCAGCCTCTGATGGATGCCGGCGTCCCAGCCAACTTGCTGAGTGCCGGCGGCGTCGATCGCGTCGTCCCAGGTGCGTTCGAACGTGCGACCAACAGCGCGCACTGCTCTGCGCGTGCAAACCGCGCAAAACCGAACAGCGCCGACGCGCGCATTCGCTGCCCGACCGTGCACTGTCGTAACCGCGCGGAAACGCCGCGCTTTCGTCACTGGCAGCGACGAAGGTCATGCTACGAATTGCCGCAGGATGGCGAGTACGCGTGGTCGCTACATGAAGGACTACTTGGCGGCCGTCCGGCGCCTCCCGCCGAGCAAGCAGGGGAGCGTGCTGAGCGGGCTCGATACGTTGGTGGAACGCATCGAGGCGGCCAGCAACCTCGAGTGGCTGCCGGTGTCGGTGAACCTGGAGCTGACCGACGCGGTCTTCCGCGCCTTGGGTGACGAGCCCGCCGAGGCTTTCTACCAAAATTGGCTGAAGCGGCAGATGAGCGCGCCGGCTTTCGCCGGCTTGGTCAGGACCGCGCTGTCGCTGTTTCGCTTCGACACCACGGCCATTGCCAAGTGGATTCCGAAGGCGTTCGACTTGATGTACCGGGACTACGGGGACTTCTCGATTGAGCCGCAGGGGCCCACGCACCTACTCGTCGTACTCGACTCCATGCCGGCAGAGTTAGCGTCGCACAAGCACTGGCAGCGCTCGGTGTCGAGCGGCCTACATGCGTTGTTCTTCCTGACGGGCGTCAAAGGCACTACGGAATTGTCGTGCGCGAGCGTGAACGAGCCTTGCCTGCGCGTCGAAATGCGCTGGACTACCTGACGGCCAAGAAGCGCTGTATGTTGGGGGGATGCTCAAGTTCAGCTCGAATGGGCCCGAGGCAGAGAAGCAGATGCGGGCGGTCATCTTCTACCTGACCACGTTCGGCTATATCGACGGTGACTTCGACGCCGCCGAGAAAGAATTCGTCCGCGGCTACGTCCGGAAGCTGGTCGTCCATCGGGTGGCCGGGGCCAACTTGGACGCTGAGCTCTCCGCGGAACTGACGACCAAATTCACGTCTCACTTCCTGGAGGTGTTCGAGAGCATCGATCGCCAGGTGATGGATCTGTTCACCGAGGCGGTCGCCGAGGGCGAGGCGCAGGACACGTTCGTGCACGCCAAGCTCAAGCTACGTTGCTTCGAAATTTTCAAAAGTTTCGAGGAGTCGAGCCAAGAGCAGCTGATGGCGACCGTGGACGAGCTGATCAACGCGGATGGCACAGTCCACCCGGCCGAAGCCAAGTTTCGCGCCGAGCTCGCCGATTTGCTGAACGAGCAGCTGGGTGTCGAGCTACTGGACGACGAGCTGGAGAAGCCATTTGCCGTAGTCACGGCTCGAACCATGGCCACCCAGGCCGAGGACCACCCCTTCTTCGCTCAGTTCGAGCAGCACTACTCGGCCAACAAGGATGCGCTGGTGCGCCAGGTGGAGAGCGACCGCTCCTTGATGGATCGCGTGATCGCGGTTTGGGACCAGCAACGCGCGCTCGGCCGCAACAAGCTGAAGGGTAAGACCAACGTGAGTCAGTTCGCCCCCGGCAGCGAATTCTTGGACGGGCACGTGCACGTGCTGACGCCCGAAGCCGGCAAGGAATACGAGCTGACCATCATTGGCGACCTGCACGGCTGCTACAGCTGCCTGAAGGCCGTGCTGACGCAGACGGACGTGCTGCGAAAAATTGCCGAATACGAACGGAAGCCCGACAGCGCGGTTTGCCCCAAGCTCGTGCTACTCGGCGACTACATCGATCGCGGTATGTTCAGTTACCAGGGCGTGCTGCGCTCGGTGCTGCAGCTGTTTTCGAAACATCCGGAACACGTGGTCGTGCTGCGCGGTAACCACGAGTACTACGTGGAACATCAGGGCAAAGTGTACGGAGCTGTCCGGCCGTCAGAGGCAATGAGCACACATAAGCCGCACTTTTCCGACGAGGTATTTCAGCACTACATCCGCTTGTTCGAGTCGATGCCGACCAGCTTTTTGTTCGAAAAGTTCATGTTCGTTCACGGCGGCATCCCCAAAGACAGCACCATCAAGAACCTTTACAAGGACCTCTCGAGCTTGAACGAGTGGGACATTCGCTTCCAGATGATGTGGAGCGACCCGAGCGCCGCCGACGTCATCCCGGCCAGCCTGCAAGACCAGTCGGCGCGCTTTCCGTTTGGCAAGCTGCAGTGCCAGGCTTTCCTGCAAAAGCTGGGCTGCCACACCATCTTCCGCGGGCACGAAAAGGTCGACGAAGGCTTCCGTCAGAGCTACGCCGAAGACGCCATTTCGCTGTTTACGGTGTTCTCTTCAGGCGGCGCCACCAACGACGACCTGCCGGCGGACAGCAGCTACCGTTCGGTCACGCCCATGGCGGCCACGTTGCGCTTCAAGGACGGCAGGGGCGAGGTCACACCTTTCGTCATCGATTACGAGAGCTTCAACGACCCGGCACGCAACAAATTCTACCAGTCTGCACCCGAAATTGCGCACAGCGCTTGAGCTCCGCATTTCTCCAAGCGGGCTAGTGCCAACGGCAAAACTCGCCGTATGCTTGGTTTTGCATGACCTTGCAGTCGACTCAGCTAAGCCCCGCTGACTCGAAAGCAAGTATCGCGGTCGCGCTGTTGGCGTTTGCTGTCGGGGGCGTCGCGCTGTGCCATGGCAACGCGGGCCACACCGCGCTCGTAGCAGTGACGTGCGGCTTTGCGCTGGTGCTGGCGCGCCTTCGCCAAGAGCGCGAGGCCGGCGACGCGCGGCTGGGGCTCGCCGACGAGCTGCGGCGGGCGCGTGAGCTTTTGTCGCGCAGCCTGCACCGCCAAGCGCTCAGTGTGTCGCGCGACGTGGCCGAGCGAGCTCAGAGCGCCAGCTTGCAGTGCGCAGCGCTGGAGCTGGTGGCGTGGTGCGAGCTGGAGCTGGGCCATCCAGAGGGGGCGCGCAACGCGCTGTCGTGGTTGGGCGGGTCGGACGCGCTGGACCCGTATTGCGCGGCCGCCGTCGAAGACGCTTGCGGCCACAGCCTGTGGGCGTTGCGTTTACTCGACCGCGCAGCACGCAAGCGGCAGTTGTCGCGCGAAGCCACCTTGTTTCGCATCGATTTGTGTGCGCGGCTGCGTGGAATCGAGGCTGCTTGTTGGCTGACGCTGCAGCACCTGACGCGCCTCCGCCGCGAGGACGCGGAGCGCATGCTGGAAGTGGCGCGCGCCGCGCAGCTGGACAGCCGCGGCACCCAAGCGCTCGACCAAGCAGTGGCGGCGGCCCGCCAACCAGCCGCTTGATCGAGAAATTTGCCGCTATTTTGCGGGCGGGGTTGCATTGTTGGGCGCGTCCATAAGACTCTCCGCGCCGCGCGGCTTTGGGCCGCATGACGCGACCTTTTGAGCGAAGAACTGACCATGATCGAGAGTGAGACGATCGCCGTGGCCCAAGTGCCCGGTGGCTGTGAGTTCGAGCTGACTCGGCAGGACACGGATTGGGTCGTGCGCGTTGGCGGACGCACGCTGATGTCCAGTCGCATGCATGACTCCGAGGAAGCGCTGGCCGAAGAAGCGCTCGGGCGCGCGGACAATCCGCTCTCCATTTTGGTGGGCGGCTTGGGCCTGGGCTTCACGCTGCGAGCCGTGCTGGACCGCGTTCCCAAGAACGCCAAGGTCACGGTGGGCGAGCTAGTACCGGAGCTCGTGGAGTGGAATCGCACCCACCTGGCGGATCTCAACGATCACGCGCTCGAAGATCCGCGCTGCTCGGTGGTGCTCGGCGACGTGTACGAGACCATCAAGCGCCCGCCGTCGAAATTCGACGTGATCTTGTTGGACGTGGACAACGGCCCGGTGGCGCTGTCACACGCGCAAAACCAGCGCCTGTACGGCGAGGTCGGCGTGCGCCTGTGTCACGACGCGCTGAACCCAGGCGGCGTTTTGGCGGTCTGGTCGGCGGGCCCCAGCGCGCGCTTCGAGCGCCGCTTGGCCGGCGCCGGCTTCGACCACGAGGTGATGCGGGTCGCGGCGCGGCAGGGCTCGCGCGCCCGACACGTGCTGTTCCTGGCCGCCGCCAACGGCCGGCCGCGCGCTGCCATGAACCACAAGCGCCGCGGCTAGCGGCAACTCACGGCAACGCTTTCCGGCAGGGGCTGACACGGTACGACGCCATGCGACATTCGACCGCCGTGGCGTTCCTCACAGCCACTCTTCCGGCCTGTTCGTTGGACGACAACACCCCCGGCGACCCCGCCAAGGGGGGCTCGGCGGCCACCGCTGGTGCCGCCGCGGGCAGCAGCGGTGGCCAAAACCCAGGGGGCGGCGGTCACCCCTCCTCGGGCGGGGCCACTGCAGGCTCGACCTCCGTGGAGGGCGGAGGCTCGGGCACCGCCGGCAGCGTAGGCACGGGCGGAACGGCCGCCAGCGCTGGCGGAACCGGCGGTGGGGGTACGACGGGCGCTGGCGGCATGTCGTTTTGGGGCCCGGGCGGCCCGAAGAAACAGAGGTCGTGCCCTGCGGGGCCTTTCCCGGCGCAGCAGCAAGGCGCGTCGACCAATACCCGCGTCGGCGGTGTCAACGCCAAGACCATCGCCATGAGGGTGCCCGGCCTGCCCTGAGCGAGCTGCCGCCGCTTCGAGCAACGAGCCTGCCGCCGTCACTCGAGATCGGGATCCGCGAATTCCGGATTCGTCAAAAAGTCGTCGTCGGTGAGGGCCCCCAAAAAGGCAACCAAATCGGCTGCTGGCGGCGCGCGACCTGGCGCAAGCGAAGCAAGCGGCTGCGAGTCTGGGTGACGCGGGCGCTGTACAGGCGGCGCAGCTGGACGTGACGAACGAAGACAGCGTGCAGGCCTTCGCCGCGCGCGCGCGCGCCGAGCTTGGTCCGATCCACGCGCTGGTCAACAACGCTGGCATCGCGATGAAGGGTTTCGATGCCACCGTCGTCGAGGGCACGCTCGCGGTGAACTTCTTCGGCCCGCTGCGGGTGACGCAAGCGCTAGGACCGCTGGTCGTCGACGGCGGTAGCGTCGTGATGGTGTCAAGCGGCATGGGCGAGCTGAATGCCTACTCAGCGTCGGTGAAGGCGCGTTTCTTGGCCAAGGAGCTCGGCGTCGACGAGCTGCTGGCGCTCATCGCCGACTTCGCGGCAGCAGTGAAGGGCGGGCGGCACGAGGCCGAGGGTTGGCCTAGCTCGGCGTATCGCGTCTCGAAGGCGGCGCTCAACGCGTATACGCGCATTTTGGCGGGGCAAAGCGCGCGCCTGCACGTCAACGCAGTCTGCCCCGGTTGGGTAAAGACGGACATGGGAGGAGCGGGCGCCAGTCGCACGGTCGAGCAGGGCGCGCGCGGCATCGTTTGGGCGGCTTCGCTGGCTGTGGACGGCGCGCATGGCGGCTTTTTCCGCGATGGCAAAGCCATCCCATGGTGAGCGTGAGACGTTTCGTGATGCAATGGCGGGCATGAAGACCCGCGCGGCCGTCGCATACGAGAAGGGCAAGCCCTTGGTGATCGAGACCGTGGACCTCGAAGGGCCCAAGGCAGGCGAGGTGCTGGTCGAGCTGAAGGCCACGGGCGTTTGTCACACCGACGAATTCACGCGCTCCGGCGCCGATCCGGAGGGGTTGTTTCCGGTCATCTTCGGTCACGAGGGTGCCGGCATCGTGCGCGAAGTTGGCGCGGGCGTGACCAGCGTGGCGCCCGGCGACCACGTGATTTTGCTGTACACGCCGGAGTGCCGCGGCTGTAAATCTTGCCTGTCGCGCAAGACCAACTTGTGTACGGCCATCCGCGCGACGCAGGGCCAAGGCGTGATGCCGGACGGCACCAGCCGCTTTTCGATCGGCGGAAAAAAGATCCACCACTACATGGGCTGTTCGACGTTCGCGAATCACACGGTGCTGCCCGAAATTGCGCTGGCCAAGGTCCGCCGTGACGCGCCCTTCGACAAGATTTGCTACATTGGCTGCGGTGTCACCACGGGCGTGGGCGCGGTGCTGTTCACGGCCAAGGTCGAGCCTGGCGCCAACGTGGTGGTGTTCGGCCTAGGCGGCATTGGACTGAACGTGATTCAAGGCGCGCGGCTAGCCGGCGCCGACAAAATCATCGGCGTCGACATCAACCCCGAGCGCGAGGCAATTGCGCGGCGGTTTGGCATGACGCACTTCGTGAACCCGGCCAGCCTCGGCAAAGACGTAGTCGCTCACTTGGTGGAGCTGACGGGCGGCGGCGCCGACTACAGCTTCGAATGCGTAGGCAACACCACACTCATGCGCCAAGCGCTCGAGTGCTGTCACCGCGGCTGGGGCGAGAGCATCATCATTGGCGTCGCCGGCGCCGGCCAAGAGATCTCGACGCGACCGTTTCAGCTCGTGACCGGACGAGTCTGGAAGGGCACGGCCTTTGGCGGCGCGCGCGGCCGCACCGACGTGCCCAAGCTGGTCGACTGGTACATGGACAAGAAAATCGAGATTGATCCGCTAATTACGCATACTTTGCCGCTCGAGCGCATCAACGAAGCCTTCGACTTGATGCACGAAGGCAAATCGATTCGCACCGTGATTCAGTACGCGTGACCGACCTGCCGACGATTCAGGCCACGCTGGAGGCGGCCGTCGAAAGAGCGCGCCGCAACCGCGAAGGCCTCCCGGCTGATTACATTCCCGAGCTTGCGACGGTTCCGCTCGAGCAGACCAGCGCCGCAGTTTTGCTCGCCAATGGGCAGCTGGCAAGCGCCGGCGATGGCCACTCTTTCACCCTGCAAAGCTCGGCGAAGCTGCTGGTGCTGATCGGCCTGTTGGAAGAGCGCGGCCCGGTCGAAGTCTTTCTCACGGTCGGTTCGGAGCCGTCTGGGGACAGCTTCGGCTCGGTCGCACGGCTCGAGACGCACGGCCCCATACCGGCCAATCCGCTGATCAACTCGGGCGCCATCGCGCTGTGCGGTCAGCTGCGTGGCAGCGTTACCGAGCGCGTGGCTTGGTTGTCACGCTGGGCCGAGCGCCTGTACGGGGCCCCGGTTCCAATCGACGAGAGGGTACGGCAGAGCGAAAGCCTTTCGGCAGATCGCAACCGCGCCATTGCCTATTTTCTCAAGCACGGCGGCGTGATCAAAGGCGACGTGGACGAAACGCTCGACGTCTATTTCGCGTTGTGTTCGTTTTCCGCCGGCACGCGCGAAGCCGCCCACCTGCCGGCAATTCTGGCCAACGGCGGCCGGCGCCCCGGCTCGGAACAACAGCTGCTGTCCAGGCGCACCGTGGCGATCGTGGTTTCGATCATGGCTACGTGCGGCATGTACAACGAGTCCGGCAACTACCTCGTGGCGACCGGCATGCCCGCCAAGAGCGGCGTCAGCGGCGTGATCGTCTCGGTAGTGCCGGGCGTCGCCGGTATCGCCGTAGCGAGCCCTCGCTTGAACGAAAAAGGCGGCAGCGTGCGCGGCCATCAAATTTTGCGAGAGCTATCGCGCAACCTCGGCTGGCATTTCGCGTTCGCGGCCGCCGAGCATTGAGCGGCCGGCTGCCGCCACGCGAGACCGGACAATTGCTTCGGGCTCACGCCGTCTGCGCTACCGATTCACCGAAATCCAAGTTTGCTGCGCCGTGCCACACAGTCGCCCATCGGCCCCAAACAGAGCGGTAGCGGCTTGCAGCTTGCGACCCTCGCGACCGAGGAGCCAGCCCATCACCACGCATTGCTCGTCTGTGCCCACTGGGCCGTGCACCTCCGCCGTCATGCGCCCCAGCAGCGCGACCGGGTAATCAGGCTGCGCGCACGCGAAGTAGCCGACGCAGTCGAGCGCCGCCCACACGAATTCGGCAGCCAGGACGCCGCCCGCGTGGCTCAAGCTGGCATCGGGCACGAAGGGGGCCGCAACCGGCTCGCCCTCTCGCTCGGCGCCAGGAAAAATCCTCAAGCCGTCAGCAATGCCTCGCGCCGGCCCGCACACGAAGCATCCCGGAAAGTGATGTTTGCCGTGGCCGACGTAGTGCCGTGACAACTCCGTTGCGCGCGCAAAAGTAGGCGGCTCGGGCACCTTCAAGGTGAGGCTGCCAGGGCGCGCTTCGGCCACGACCTGCTCGTCGTGCAGCAGCTCCGCTCGCTCGTCAACGACGCGAATCGTGAGAGGTTGCTCCAACGGCGGCGGGCGACGCAGCGTGACCTCGACTGCTCCCGACAAGGCATTCGCCAGCAAGCCCGCGCAGTAGCCGCCATTGGCTGACTCGGGCGGACCGCAAAATCTGGCAGAGATGCGCATGCGGCGATTCGTTGCGTGGAAAGGCTCAGCCCCCGACCAAGCTGAGCGACGTGCCCAAGACCCGCGTTGCAATCACGTCCAGTGCGGCTTCATCACCTAGGAAGTGAAACGTTTGGTGCTCGTGGTGAAGAGCCTGCCCCGGCTCGAGTGCAGCCCCCGGCGAGCTCGACTCGAGCTCGTAGAAGCGCACGTCGGCGAGCTTGCCCGGCTGCACGGTGCCGTGGTTGTAGCTGTTGAACAGGTCGCCTGCGTAGGGCTGGGCTTGAACCTCCCACCTGCTGTTGACGTAGGGCAGCGGTTCCGACGGCACCGAGTAGAGGATGAGGCTGAGCCGCTTTTCCGAGCGCGTGTAGCTGCCGGCGATTGGCAGCGCGCGCGACTGCGACAAGCCAATTTTGCTGCGATAGCGGCCGTCAGCCAAGAACTTCACGACGCTGCGCTCCTCGTCCACCTGGAGGCGCTCGCGGGGCAGAACCCCAAAGTAGTCAGAGCTCACGATCGGGCCCGTTCCCTTGGGCGAGAATGGTGCCACGACCCAGGTGTCGTCCGCCGGCACGAACATGCCCAGGCTCCAAATGCTGAGTAGCCCAGTCTCCGCTGTCCAAGCGCTCTGCCCGACGTTGGTCAGCTGGTTGTCGGAGCGATACGCCACCCACTCCAGATTGGTGGGCAGCGCGAGCCCCAACGCTTCGCCGACGCCGGCCGCGTCGAGCAGCTCTATGCGGCGCACGACTTGGACGTCGAAGTCCGTGCCGGAGCTATTCGTGACGCCGAAGCGACGCTCGAAACCGATGAAACCATCGCCTTGTGCGGCAACCTTCCACGCGCCCTCTTGAAAGCCGGCGGGGGTTTGCCAGTAGGGTAGCTCGAAGGGTTTGCCGGGTGGAAAGAACACCGAAAATTGTCCGCCCTCGGGCCCGAGCCAAAAGCGATCTTCACCCCCGTAGTTGTCGAATGGAGTGCCGGTCTTGCCCGAAGCAATTTGCGGTCGGTTGACCCAACCCAAACTGGCGCCGGCGGCGCTGACGGCGCTCGTCATGACGCGCGCTTGGTACTGGGGCGAGACCGCGACCTGGCCGCCGTGCTCGGCGCGCAGCAGCACGATCTTGCCCGCCTGCTCCAAGAAGTCCACGTCTGCCGCAAAGCTGGGGTAGGGCCCGCTCGATTCCATACGACCTTCCTAGCACCGAAATTCTCGGGTTCTAAGGGCGAGTTTAGCCGGGTATGTTCTGCGTGCATGAGAAGGCTCGACTTGGTCCTGGCGGCTTCGATTGTGGTCTCGGCCGGAGGGGGCTCGTTCGGCTGCGGCGGCGGCGGTAGCGGCGGTGACGCGCGCCAGCCCGTTAAGTGCGGTGCAGAAGAGCGCGTGCAGCTCAACTGCGAGAGCGAGTTCAAATACGAAGGCCGCAAGATCGAGGGCGGCTTCAGCGCGCTGGGTGTCGGCTCGGCGGACGCCAAGACGGACGAGGTCGCGCTGCGTCAAATCGATCAGCAGACCGAACAATTCGTGGCTCAATCGCGGCGCCTTTGCGACGAGTACAACGCCTGCGTCTTGGACAAGGAGACGTATGGCATGCGCAGCGAAAACCTGCGCCGGCGCATGAACAAGGTGCCGGAGCTCTACGATGGCGTGAAGGCCGCAACTGATCCGACCGCGCGCACCAAAGCTCTCTCCGCGGCGTACCAAGAGCTGGTGCCCGCCGAAGCACGACGCGAGCTAGCGCTGGAGCTTGGAGTGCGCGCCAAAAGGCCCACCCAAGCGTCAACCGAGCTGGTCGGCCCGGGCGCCAACCTGCCCACCAACTCGCGCGTCTCGTTCTCGCTCAAGGTCTCGCACCCGGCGTACGTTTACCTGTTCCAAAAGAGCCCGGACGGCAGCATCAACGTGCTGTTCCCCGACGCTCGCATCGCCACGCCCAATCCCGTTCCTGCCGAACGAGAGCTGCGAATTCCGAGCGGCGACGCGAGCTATCGCCTGAACGAAAAGGACGTCGGCACCGAGCGGGTGTACATCGTCGCCTCGCTCGAGCCGCTAGCCAATTTCGAACAAGCGGCCCAGCGCGTGGCGGCGGGGCAAAAGCCGGAAGGGCAATTGGCCGCGGTCGCGCAAATTCCCCAGAACTCCAGCACCTGCCGCACCCGCGCGCTGGAGCTGGACGACGGCAGCGCTCCGCCCTGCGTGCGCTCCCGCGGGCTGGAGCTGGAACCGCAGCCGCAAACCGGCGGGGGCAGCTCGCTGCGCGCGCGCACGGAAGCCGCCGACAGCGTGCTGGTGCAGGTGTTCGCCTTCGAGCACACGCCATGATGGTAGGAAGATCGCCGCAAATGCTGGTTGACGGGCGATTGCCGAAGAACGGCTAGGCCGCGAGCGGAGCGCCGATCTAGGGTGCCCGCCATGTATCTCGAAACGATTGGCCAGATGAAGA
>JAYUYU010000491.1:0-2021 GCA_043752365.1 Myxococcales bacterium
GAACGCGCGGTCGAGAAGAAGACGGGGCGCGCCGCCAAGGCGCGCAAGGTCGGCTTGAGCGCTTGGAGCGCAGGCTACGGCGCCGTGCAAAAAGTCTTAGGCCAGAAATTCGGCAAGCAGCGCGTTGACAGCGTGGTCCTGCTCGACGGTTTGCACTGCGGGTACCACGGCCAAAGCGTCAACGCGCTCCAGATTCAAGCCTTCACCGACTTTGCGAAAGAGTCGGCGGCGGGTCGCAAGCTGATGTTCGTCAGTCACTCGTCGATCATTCCGCCGGGCTACGCCTCGACGACCGAGACCGCTAATTTCTTGATCCACGAATGCGGCGGCAAGCCGAAGGCGTCGAGCGGCGCCGGGCCGCTGGGCTTGGACCTGATTTCGCGCTACACGCAGGGGAATTTCCACGTGCGCGGCTTTTCAGGTAACGACAAAATGGATCACTGTGCGCAGCTGGGCCTGTATCGCGACGTGCTCAAAATTCACATCAAGCCGCGCTGGAACACCCCGCGCGTGACCGCGCTCTGAGCCGATGAAACAGCAACTGCCTGGCAGCGGCGAGAAACCGCTGGATCGTTGGCTGCGTGAGCTGATGCCCGGCAAAAGTTGGAACGAAGTGCGGCGGCTGGCCCGCACCGGAAAAATCTTCATCGATGGCAGCCCGCTGTTGGATCCAACACGCCTGGTTCGCGCGGGCGCCCAGCTGGAGTTTCGCCAGAGCGCACCGCGCGCCACGCGCACGCCTTCGTTGCCGCGCAGCGCGATTTTGCACCTGGACGCGCAGCTGGTGGTGGTCGAAAAGCCGGCTGGCATCAGCACCGTGCCGTACGACGAGAACGAGCGCGGCACGCTCGACGAGCTGGTGATGGAAACCATTTCCGAGCGTGGCCGGCGAGCGCCGCTGGGCGTCGTGCACCGCGTCGACAAAGAGACGTCGGGGGTCGTGCTGTTCGCGCGAACGGTGGCGGCTAAGACGGCGCTGAAGAATCAATTCCGCTTTCACACGGTCGGGCGCCGCTACGTGGCCATCGCGCACGGTGACGTGACGGGCGGAATCATCACGAGTCGCCTGGTGCAAGATCGCGGCGACGGGCGGCGCGGCTCGACCGACAACAGCGAGCTGGGGCGCGAAGCCACTACTCACGTAAAATGGCTGGAAAGCCTGCGTGGTGCCAGCCTACTCGAGTGCCGACTCGAAACCGGTCGCACCCATCAAATTCGCATTCACTTGTCCGAGCGCGGGCACCCGCTGGTCGGCGAGCGCGTGTACTCGAAGAACTACCGCGGCGAGTTGATCCCAGCTCCGCGCCTGATGCTTCACGCCCGCGAGCTTGCCTTCGATCATCCGACGACTGGCGAACGCTTGCAGTTCGAGCAGGCAATGCCAGCAGACATGCAAGCGGTGCTTACTTCGTTGCGCGTTGCCCGCTAGCGCAGACGGTACAAGTGCACGCCGTAGCCCTCGAAGGCGTCCTCGAAGGCGTCCCCAAGTGGCGTGAGGCTACGGCCTTCGCCGATGACCTCGACGCTGGTAAAGGCACCAATACCGGCTAGCCTGAAGCGGGCGGTGGTGGCGTTGTCGGCTCTGCTGGCAGCGAAGACGTAGCGCTCTTCACCCAATTTCTTCAGCACGGCGTCTACGGGCACATTGATGTTCGAGCTTGCCGGCAGCAAAGCGAAGCTTTGCGTGTTGAGTACGGGCGCAAGCTCATTGAGCTGCGCGTTGATCTGGGTCAGCGCGGCCGCCGTGGGCGGATCGTCCAGGCAATCGGTTTCGCTGAAATTGGGCGTCATTTGATGGCAAAAGTACTGGATGCCGGCGGCGCCGTGGATCAGGCTCAGCCACACTTCTGCGCGTAGCTGGTGTGGCGTCGGGCGCCCCGCCCCGTTGATGTTCGACGCCTCCAGGTCGGCCATGATGGACTTGGCATAGCCGGCGTAGCGATTCAGGTTCTGTATGCCGGTCGCGACGAGCTCGAGCGGGTGAGCGTTGGCGAGCGGGTAAGTGTAGTTGACCAAGATGT
>JAYUYU010000492.1:0-13132 GCA_043752365.1 Myxococcales bacterium
CGCTCGGCGGCACTGCAAGCCGCCAACGGCAAGCTTGCAGTAACCGAGCCGCTGCGACAGGTCACGGCTTGGGGTGGGCACGGCAGCGTCCATTCGACCATCGGCTTCTCGGCGGTCCGCAATTGGCTCGAGCTTGCCGCCGAAGTGCTGGGGCATGACCGCCCGGAGCAACGCTTAGTCAACGCCACCGAAGGCGGAGCCCAGATCGACGGCTTCGCGGAGCTGACGTTGGCGGAGGTGCTGGCGCCGCTACCCGAGCTGAACATCACCCCGCAGTCGATCGCCGACGCGGCCCGCGCAGCGCACCCGCCCCTAGCCCGGGCGCAGCTGCATACCTGGCTGGAAAAGCAGCTCGCAAGCGCCGCCGCCGCTCGTCACGCGGCGCGGCGCGTACGACGCCTGGCGGTCGCGGCCGAGCACAGCGTGATGGCCGGTGAGCCACGCGCGATCACCCGGGCATTCCACAAGCTGGAAGACGCCGAACGCGAGCTGCGGGCGCGCGTCGCCTCGTCGCCGTTCGTCGACGGCTACTCGTGGGCCACTGTCGACGCAGCCATGGCCGAGGCCACCTGTGCGGATGGCGATTCCCAGGCCAGCGCCCAGCGCGCGGTCCAAGCCGAGGCACGCGTCGCTTCAGCCATCGAGAGCGGCACACGCGAGCTGGAAAAAAAGCTCGCTCAGCTCATCAAAAGCTTCGGCGCACCCGCGCCGTGACCTGACCTGACCTGACCTGACCTGACCTGACCTGACCTGACCTGACCTGACACACGGAGACACACCAACATGGCACTCGTAATACCTACAAACGTAGCATCCCTCGACGCTCAGAAATCTCTGACGCGAAACACCAACATGCTCAGCAAGAGCTTCGCGCGCTTGTCCAGCGGCTTCCGCATCAATACGGCAGCCGACGACGCCGCAGGCCTGGCCATCAGCGAAAGCATGAAAGGCCAGATTCGCTCGTACACAATCGCAGAGCGCAACGCCAACGAGGCCATCAGCATGACCCAGACGGCGGAAGCTACGCTCGGCTCCATGCACGACATCCTCGGCCGCATGCGCGAGCTGGCGATCCAAAGCGCCAACGGCTCCATGACCGGTACCGACCGCGGCTACCTGGACACGGAGTTCACGGCCCTAAAGGAGGAAATGGGCCGCATTCAAGGCTCGTCCAAGTTCAACGGCAAGCAGCTTGTCTCTACGGCTGGCGAGGTGATCACCTTCCAGGTCGGCCTCAACAACACCGCCAGCGACCAGATCAGCCTGACCTTCGGCGGCCTGTCGCTGACCACGCTACTGGCGGCGACCACCAACGTGGCAGGCGCCACGGCCGGCTCCGCGCTCAACTCGATCGGCCGCATCGACGCAGCCGTGCAGATTATCTCGACCGAGCGCGCCAAGTACGGCGCCGCCATGAACCGCTTGGACGTAACTGTCTCGAGCATCCAGACCATGCGCGTCAATCTGTCGGCGGCCAACTCGCGCATTCGCGACGTGGACGTGGCCGAGGAGACCGCTCAGCTTTCGCGCAACCAAGTGCTGTCGCAAGCAGGCACGTCCGTCTTGGCGCAAGCCAACCAGCTGCCGCAGATGGCGATGCAGCTGCTCCAGCGCTGATCGCCGTCCTGGTCGGACGATGCATCTAGCCTCAGTGTCAGGTAAGGCTCCGCCTATTGTTGGTCGGCGGAGCTCCGGCCCTCGGTCGAGGGGACGGCACGCACCGCCCCCCTCGGCCGAAGTGAATTCGGCCGAGCCGCCCCCCACGCGGCGGCGCTCGAGGTTGCTAACTCCTGAAGTTCGTTGGACAAGCGAGCCGTCTGTCACACTGGGTAGGCAAGACGCGCACCTAACTAGGCCCAGGCACCGACTTTTCCGTTCAAGCTTGGCCAGGCCTCTCCGTTCATGTGTCCCGACGGGCAATGACGCCCTGACGCAGCGGCAACAACGCGCTGTGGCCTCCATGAAGGAGAATTTCGATGGCCCTAGTAATCCAGACCAACTATGCCGCGATGGCGGCGCAAAAGAACCTCAGCACGAACCAGAAGCAACTCGCCGGCAGCTTTCAGAAGTTGTCCAGCGGCTTCCGTGTCAACACAGCGGCCGACGACGCTGCCGGCCTTGCCGTCAGCGAGTCGATGAAGTCGCAGATCCGCTCCTACACGGTAGCGGAACGCAACGCGGGCGACGCCATCTCGATGGCGCAAACGGCAGAAGGCTCTCTCAACGAAGTCCACAACATCTTGGGCCGCATGCGAGAGTTGGCTGTCCAATCCTCGAACGGCTCGCTCGTCGACAGCGACCGCGGCTACCTGAACACCGAGTACGGTGCGCTGCAGTCGGAAATCACCCGTATCCAAGGCTCGGCGAAGTTCAACGGCGTTTCACTGCTCAACGCTACGGCGGCGACGGTGAAATTCCAAGTCGGCTTGAACAACGTCGGCACCGATCAGATCGACGTGACCTTCGGTGGCGTCAGCCTGACCGGCGTGGCCGCTGGCACGTCGACGGTCGGCGTGGCCTCGGGCGCTTTGAAGGCCCTGGCCCAAATCGACACCGCGATCGGCAGCGTCTCCAGCTACCGCTCGAAGTTCGGTGCTGCCATGAACCGTTTGGACGTGGCGACGTCGAACATCCAGACCATGCGCCTGAACATCTCGGCTGCGAACTCGCGCATCCGCGACGTGGACGTGGCGACGGAAACGTCGAACCTGTCCAAGAATCAGGTGCTGACCCAGGCCGGCGCCTCCATCTTGGCGCAGACCAATCAGCTGCCTCAGATGGCGTTCGGCCTCCTCGGTCGCTGATACGGAGTCAATGCTCGTGGGCGGCGCGAACGGACCTGGTCCGGCGCGCCGCCCGCCGCGTTTTTCAGGCTCTGTACAGGAGGTCTAGGTCATGGTCGGCACAATAACGTTCGGCGGCATTGGGTCCGGAATGGACACCGAGAGCATCGTGAGCGCGCTCGTTGGCGTCGAGCGCCAGCAGCAAACCGCGCTGCAAAGCAAGCTAACTGCGACGAACTCGTCGGTCTCGAACCTGTCCGGCATCTCGTCGCTGCTGTCGAAGCTGAAAGCCGCCTCCGACGCGCTCGACACCGCGACCGAGGTTGGCAGCTACAAGACCAGCTCCTCTAGCACCGCCCTCGTCGCCACTAGCAGTGGGCTCGCGACGCCTGGCAAGTACTCTATTCAGGTCGACAAGCTCGCCAAAGAGCAGCGCACCTACTCCAACACCATCGGCTCGGCAAGCACGGCGCTGAGCCAATCGGGCACCCTTCAGCTAGGCATCGGCGCTGGTGCCCAGACCAGCATCGCAATCGCCGCAACGGACAAGCTCGACGACGTGATCGGCAAGATCAACTCTGCCGGCCTGCGCGTGACGGCCTCGTCCTTTTACGACGGCACCGCCTACCGCATCCAGCTGCGCGGCCTAGACACGGGCGCCGCCAACACGCTCAACATCACCGAGACCGGCACGACGTTCGGCTTCAACGTGCCGGCCAACACCGTTCAAACTGCGCAAGACGCTGAAATCAAGCTCGATACGTTCACCATCAAGAGCGCCACCAATCAGGTGACGGGCGCCATCCGCGGCGTCACCTTGGCGCTCACCGCCGAGACGACGACCGCCGTCACGCTAGCCATCGAGAGCGATCCCGACGCGTTGAAGACCAAGCTCAGCGCCTTGGTGGACGCCTACAACGGCGTCGCAACCAAAGCGAAGGAGCTGGCGGGCAACGGCACCATCAAGGCCAAGGACGCGAACTTGGCGGGTGACTCGACCTTGCGCGCCATCACCAGTCGTCTCAGCAGCGCCTTGCAGACGGTAACCTCCACCACCGGCACGTACACGTCGCTCGGCTCCGTGGGCCTATCGCTGGACCGCAGCGGCAAGCTATCGCTCGATTCGGCCAAGTTTACCAAGGCCATGGCGGCCGACTCGGACGCTGTCACCAAGCTGTTGTCTGGAACCAGCGGCGGCGCGCTGGGTGTCATGAACGTGGTCTCGTCGGCCGTGGACATATTCACCAAGGCAGGCAGCGGCTTACTAGTCGGTCGCAGCGAAGCGCTGACGGCGGCGACCAAGCGTCTACAAGGCCGCATCGACGCCGAAGAGACCCGCATCAATCGCTACGCGGAGCAGCTGCGCAAGCAATTCACGCGGATGGACACCACGGTGGCCTCCTGGAACGCCCAATCCAACTACCTGAACCAACTCTAGGTCCGCTATGACAGTCCCTTTTGCGTCACTCGAATCCGCCGCCCAGCGCTACAGCCAGGTCCGTATGACGACCTCCACGCCCGGCGACCTCTTGCTGGCGCTGTACGATGGCATCTTTCGCTTTCTGAACGGCGCCAAGGTCTGCCTCGAGCGCAAAGAGTTACCGCGAGGCCGCGAGCTCCTATCCAAGGCTTACGCCATCATTTCGGAGCTGTACATCGCACTCGACCATAACGTCGCACCCGACTTGTGCGCCAACTTGGAAGCGCTCTACGGTTTTTCGATGGATCGCGTGATGCTCGCGTCACGCAAGGGAACGACCGAACCCATCGACGAAGTGATCCGCGTGCTCACACCCCTGCGGGAAGCCTGGCAAATTGCCGTACCGCAAGCCGCGCGCGAGCAACACGAAGCGAACAAGCTCGCTGAATCGAGCCGTTGACATGGCCACCGACCGCATCCCTGCCGCGCCGCCGCAGGCCGTCTCGACCGCTCCGACCTACTCGGGCGACCTCCGGACAGGCTTGTTTCTGGCCGAGTTCAAGAGCGGTGCGCGCGTTACCGTCAACGTCTCGCGCTCGCGGGCCTACCCCGGGCTGAACAGCAGCGCGCCCGGCACGATGCCGTTCTACGCGGCCGTCGCAGACTTGAACCTGTCAGGCCCCGTGCTCGACGCCGGCGCAGGCTCGGGCGAAGGCGCGCGCACGCTGCGCGAAGGCGGGCGCGAGGTGGTGGCCATCGAGCTCGACCGCGCGGCAGCCCACTTCGCGCGCGAGTACGCGCCCGGCGTGCAGGTGATCGAGGCCGATCTATGCGTCGACGCTCCGGTCTCGGGTATGGCCGCCGCGGTCATCGCCGATACGCTGGGCCACGCTGCCGACCCCGAGCGGTTCTTGCGCAACGTGCACGCCTGCCTAGCTCCCGCGGCAACGCTGCTAGTAGCGGAGCCGCTCGCGCAAGTGGCGCAAAGGCTGACCGCACCGGCCCGCCGGGCATTCACCAAGCAAGAGCTGGCCGCCATGCTTACCCGAGCGGGCTTCAGTGTCGAGGGCTGGTTGTCCACGGCTGGGACCTTCGTGGCCTGCGTGGCCCGTCGCGTCGAAGATTCGGTGCTCGAGGTGCTGGACGAGGCTGGCAGGCTTGCCACCCTAGGCCGCTACACGGAGGCCCGCGAGCTGCTCGAAGGCACCCGCACGCCGCGCAGCGCTTTGGCCCTGGAGCTTTTGCTCGCTCAAGGTGAGCTTGCCATGGCGGAACGCGCCGGCGACATCGCCGCGCGCGCCTTCTTCAAAGCTCGTGATCTGGAGCCTGAAGACGCGCGCGCCCTGACTGGGCTATCACGGATTGCGCTCAGCATCGGTGAGAGCCAAGACGCCCTGCGACTAGCCACGGACGCCGTCCGTGCACAACCCGCGTCGGCGTTGGCCGCCGCGACGCTGGCCAGCGTGGGCGAGAAGCTCGAGCACCCCGAGGCGTTCAACGCCTGGCGCGCAGCCGTCAACCTGGCCCCCGACGATGTCGGCATCGTCACCGCTTTGGGCCGGGCGTCCGCCGCGCGCGGCGAATACCACTACGCCATTTGCGCCTTCGACCGCGTGCGCGCCTACGGGGACGACCTCGGACCGGACTTCCACGTCACGCTGGGCTGGCTGCTGCTAGCCGACGGGCGTCGCCACGACGCAGCGCTCGAGGCGCGACAAGCCCAAGCGCTTTCGCCCAACCACGAGAGCGCGCGCGAGCTGTTCGAAGCCGCGCAGGTTCCCAAGCACGACTAGCCCGCGGGCTAGATGCTGTAGCGCAGCGACGTCGGCGACGCCGCGCTCTTCTGGCGTGTCACCATGTCCTGCAGCGTGGTGCCTTCGAGCACGGCAACGCTGGCGGCGTGGGCCTCGCGCAGTGCCAAGCGCACGCCGCAGGTCGCTTCGTCCTTGCAGCCTTCGCAGCGGCGGTAAGCGGTGCGGCTGAGGCACGGCACGGGTGCGATGGGGCCGTCCAGCACGCGCACGATGGCGGCCAGCGTGATCGTGTCCGGGCTACGTGCCAACAGGTAGCCGCCGCCGCGCCCCTTGCGGCTGCGCACGAAGCCGTGCTGCTTCAGCTCCGCCAAGATGGCCTCCAAGAACTTCTTGGGGATCTCCTCACGCTCCGCGATGTCCGCGATTAGCGTGGGTTCGCCCGTGGGCCCCGACGCCAGCAGCGCCAGTGCCTTCAAGGCGTACTTGGTCTTCATCGTGATCAAGCGCCGAGAGTCTAGTGCGAGTTGCTCGCCCCGTCTCCCCCCGTCTCCCCGACGCCCTGTGGATTCCCTGTCGCCCCCCTACGTGCCCGTCTTTTCCAGCTCGCTCTTCGATACCATCGCGGCTTCCACGACTTCGCAGATGCCGTGCCAGGCCAAAAGGTGAAGCTCTTGGACGCGCGGGGTCGAGGCGTCCGGAGCCTTGAAGCTGAAGTCGGCGGCCTTGGCGACGGCGCCCCCGTTGCGACCCGTAAAGGCGATCGTTACGGCGCCGCACTCGCGCCCGACTTCGAGCGCGCGCACGACGTTGGCGCTCTTCCCGCTGGTGCTGATGCCGACCACGATGTCGCCGGCTCGCGCGTGGGCGCGTACCTGTCGCGAAAAGATGTCCTTGAAGTCCCAATCGTTGCCAACGGCCGTCAAAATCGAGGTATCGGTGGTCAACGCCAGCGCCGGGAACGGCTCGCGTTCGAGCGCAAAACGCCCCACCAACTCTGCCGCCACGTGCTGAGCGTCCGCCGCGCTGCCACCGTTACCGCAGAAGTAAATGCGGCGCCCCGCCTTGAAGGAGCGCGTGATGACCGAGGCGATCTCGGCCAAAGTCGGCATCGATTCGATGATCAGCTTCTCGTGAGCGCGCAGGCTGTCCTCGGCGATGCGGCGCAGCGTGTTCTCGAAGCCCGGGCGGAGGTCTCCCTCTTCCCCGTCGCCGAGCAGGAAGTCCACGGCTTCTTCCACGGCGCCGGCGCCGCCCTTCGCGTTCAGCACGCGCGAGGCGGTGCGGCGCGCAGCCCGCGACCCGTCAGCTGGGCAAAGGGACAGCCCGACCATCGGAAACGCCAACGCGTCGCGGTCCGCGTCGCCCACGAAGCAAATGCGCGAAAGCGGTACGGCGGCGTTGCTTGACAGCGCCTCGAGCGCGGCCGCCTTGTCCTTGGCGGCTGGCAGCACGAACTCGGCGCCCGCCTTGGCTGCAATGGCCATGACCAGCGGGCCCTCTTCGCCGGTAACCAGCGCCACGCGCAGGCCGGCGCGGCGCGCGCGCGCCAATGCGTCCAGGTCGCGGAAGGCAATGCCCTTGGATTCTTCACCGGACGGAGTGATAGTGACCGAGCCGTCGGTCAGCACGCCGTCTACGTCGAGCGCCAAAAGGAGAATGTCCGAGCTCATGGGATCACCAGCAGGTCCTTCCACCGTCGATGACCAGGTTGGAGCCGGTCATGTACGAAGATGCGTCCGAGCACAGGAAAACCAGTGCCGCGCGGTACTCGTCTTTGCGCGCCATGCGCCCCATCGGGATCAGCTGAGTTAGCTTCTCCACGAAGTCTCCGGGTTGCCCCGCAAACACACCACCGGGGCAAAGCGCGTTCACGCGCACGCCCGCCTCGGCCCAATACGTCGCGAGGTATTTGGTGAGCATCACCAAGCCACCCTTAACGACCGAATAGGTCACGGGCTTAACCGGTTGCTCTGCTTCCGCCAGCCCGGGACGCCGATAAATCCTCTGATCTGGCGCGATTAGCCCTAAATCAGAGGCGATGTTCACGATCACGCCGCCGCCGTGTGCGGCCATGTGGGCACCAAAGACCTGGGCACACAGGAAGGCTCCGTTGAGGCCGACCGCCAGCTCGCGGTTCCACAGCTCCAGCGAGTAATTTTCGAAGCGCGTCGCCGAGAGCCCGGCCCCCTCGACCTTGGGGTTGAGGGCGGCGTTGTTGACTAGCCCGTCCAAGCGCCCATGCACGGCCAACACCCGCGAAAGCGCGGCCTGGCACGCGCTGGGCGAGGTCACGTCGAGCTCGAGCGCGCTGGCTTCGCCGCCGTGGCGTTCCTTGGTTGCCTGCGCGACGCGCTCGGCATCACCCCCGCGCAAATCGGCGACAACCGGAATGCCGCCGGCTTCCGCGATGGCCGCGGCGTGCTCGGCTCCCAGCAGCCCGGCCCCGCCCGTGATCAACACCACCCGACCCGCCAAGTCGAAGGCCGAAGCCCGCGCGGTCGCGCCGCTCATGACGGGTGCCTTGCTTCGTCAGGCAATAGCGGCATTTCGCCTGCCACCCAAGCCTTGACCGCGGCTTCGAGCGCCGGAATCTGGTCGACGTAGTCCAGCTCGTGGATTTTGCCTTCGACCACGAAGGGTAGGACCACCTGCCCGGTCATCGACGAAAGCTCGGTGATGGTGCGCGGACGCACGATGTCGACGTAGCCGTTTTGCCAGTACGCGACCGGCAGCTTCTGGCGCGGCATCGAATGCGCTTCCGGGTAGCCGGGCAGCTCGATCAGCGGCCGCAAGAAGGAATCTTCGATGCGCCACATTTTGTAAGGTGTTTGCTCGGCGGTGCCCACGCTGCGCAGCGCGTCGGCCTCGGGGCTACCCAGCATCAACTGCACCGCGCGCTCGATCAGCGCGGTTTCGCGTACGGGACCGGTGGGCCGCAAATGAACGACCAGCTCCGGCACGTAGCGCTCGTGCTCGGCGAGCCAGGTCAGCGCGTGGTGAAAGACTTGAAAATCGGTGGCGGTGTCGGAGGCCGCGTCGGCGGGGCGCTTGAATGGCACCTCGGCGCCGTAGCTTCTCGCCACTTCCGCGATCTCCTCGTCGTCCGTCGACACGATGATGCGCGTGATCGAGGGGCAAGCCTTGGCGTGCAAGATTGAATAGGCAATCAGCGGTCTGCCAGCAACAGGCAGCAGGTTCTTGCGCGGCACCGACTTGGAGCCGCCGCGAGCTGGGATCAACGCGACGACTTCGGCCTTTTTCACCGCGCGCCGCCTTGGGTCAAGTTCGCGCGATCCAAGACCGCGCCCACGTTGACAGGCATGCCACTGGCCTGCGATTCGAGGATCGACAACGCGACGGCTAGGCTTTCGGCTCCCGCCGCAAGCGAGACGTTCGGTGCCTCATCGCGCTCGACGCAGTCGAGAAAATGCGACAGCTCGGCCTCGAACAGGCGATTGCGCGGCAAATCAGCGTAGTCTTGGGTTTCGCACAGCTCACCCGTCGCCGACCAGCGCCGCAAGCTGCGCCCGCTCAGGCTCCACTCCAACTTGCCCGCGTCCCCGACCAGCACGAAGCGCCGTTCGCCGGGCCGTTGTACGAAGTCTTGGTGCAGGCGCACCGGCAGCACGCGGCCTTCGGGGCCACGAAACTCGAGCAACGAGCTGGAGACGTCGTCGACGTCGACTTCCAAACTCGAAAGTTTGCCGCCCAGCGAGAACACGCGCTCCGGTCGTCCGAGCAAAGCGATCAGAAAGTCGATTTCGTGAATTTGCGAGAGCGTGACGCCACCGCCAAGATCTCGGCGAGACGCGTACATGCGCCGGTAGTCCTCGTAGGGGTGAAAGCTGGGTAGGTGCTCGCCCACGACGGCCTCGGCGAACAGCGGCCGACCGACCAGCCCCTGCTGCAGAATCTCGGCGACGCGCTGAAAGCCGGGGTGAAAGCGCAGCTGGTAGGCCACGTAACCGACGAGCTTTCGCTGCCGGCTCTCGCGCACCAGCTCAGCCACGCCTACCAGCGAATGCGACAGCGGCTTCTCCACCAACACGTGCGCCCCGGCCTCCAGCGCGCGGCGCGCGATATCGACGTGCAGACTGGACGGGTTGGTGACGAACACCACGTCGGGCTTCTTGGCCAGCGCGGCGTCGAGCTCCGTGTGCACAGCCACGTCGTATTTCTTCTCTAGGTCCTCGCCGGGTACTAGCTGCAACGTGTCGCTCACCACTTGGCGCTCGCGCCGGACCCGAAATGCGTGCACCTCGACCTCGGCGCCCCGCAAGGCGCGTAAGTTGCGCAGGTGGCGTTGCCCAATGCCACCCAGGCCCACGAACAGGCACCGCTTCACCGGCGTCCGCACGAAACCTGCGCGCTTGGTGCCTGGAAAATCGAGCACCACGCTCATGCCGCCTCCGCCTTTGCACATTCGATGAGGTGCTGAACGAAGCTCAAGCTGCGCTCGGTCTCGAGCTCGGGTTGCTGGTCGAAGTAGTGCTGCAGCACGAAGTCTCCGCGGAAGCCGGCACGCAGCAGCGCCGGAAAGAAGGCCTGAAAGTTGGTGTCTCCGGTGCCGAGCGGCTTGCTGCCGCCACCGCGCACGCGATCTTTGACGTGCACCGCGTGCAACACCGGCAAAAGTGGCAGGACGTCTTGCGCGATATCGGCGCCCTGCGCGGTCGAGTTGCCGGTGTCGTAGTAGGCGCGCACGCGCGGGCTGCCCACGCTTTGCACCAGCTTGAGGTATTCGTCGCCCGGGATCTCCATTTCTAGACCGAGCGTCACCCCGTAGCGTTCGGCGATCGGAACGGCGCTCTTGAGACTGACCACGACCTCGCGCTGAAGCTCCGGTGTATCGACAGCCGAGGTCTCGAGCAGCGGAATCAGGATGCGGTCGGCGCCGACGGCGTGCGCGGCCACTATCAAATCGGCCAGCACGTCTCGATTCTCGGCCAGCGCGAGCGAGCCTTCACCTGCCAGGCGATGGACCATGAAGTAGTCAGCGCAGACCGATTGCACGCGCACGCCGCTCTGCGCGACGAGCTCGCGAATTTCCTCGCGCCCCGCTTCGGTCCACAGTGGGTTTTCTGCGAAGCGCGGCGCTTCGAAGATCCACTCGATGGAGTGCACGCCCAGCCGCGCGGCCTTATCGAACTCCTCCCGGTAGCCGTGCCACGGAAATTCCTGCAGCTTGCCAGCGGGTCGAGGCGAAAGTCTGCCCTGCATCACGCCGATGCGCAGCTCGTTCGCAGCCAGCGGGAATACCGTGCTGTCGTGCGCCTGTTCAGAAGCCATCAGGGTCTCCTCAGCCGACCCGGCGCAGCTTCTTCATGATCGGCACTTCGTCGTCGGTGACGCGCTTCACGCCGTCGCCCAAGCCTTGTTCGATGGTGCGCACGTCGCGCACCAGCTTCATCAAGCCCTGCGGCTCGACGCTGGCAGCCTGGTCGCTGCCCCACATCGCGCGGTCGAGCGTGATGTGGCGTTCGATCATGCAGGCGCCGAGCGCGGCCGCGGCGTAGCTCGTGGCTAGCCCGACTTCGTGGCCCGAGTAGCCGACCGGCACGCCGTAGCGGGCGCGCAACGTCGGGATCATCTTCAAATTCAGGTCGGCAATCTTGGCCGGGTAGGCGCTGGTGGTGTGCAAAATGACAAGGTTATCGGTGCCGAGCACCTCCACCGCGTGGTCGCACTGCGCGAGCGTGCTCATGCCGGTCGAAATGATGATCGGGCGGCCCGTCTGCTTGTGATGACGCAGCAAGTTGTCGTCGGTCAGGCTGGCAGAAGCGATTTTGTAGGCGGGCGGCGCGAACTGCTCCATGAAGTCGACCGAGGCTTCGTCCCAACAGGACGCGAACCAAGCGATGCTCTTCTCGCGGCAGTAGGTGTCGATGTGCCGGTACTGATCGTGACCGAACTCGAGGCCACGCTTGAGGTCGCCATTGGTGGCGCCAAACGGATTTTCGCGCGGCTTGGCCAGCTCGTCGGCGGTGTAGACGACGTCGATGCTGCGCTTCTGGAACTTGACCGCGTTGGCGCCGGCAATCGCGGCCACGTCGATCAGGCGCCTGGCCGTCCCGAGGTCTCCGTTGTGATTGATGCCGATCTCACCAACGATGTAGCAAGGGGCCCCATCACCGACCGCTACGTCACCGATTTTGATCTGGACCATTATTTTCTCTCCGTGAGACGAGGTTGCAAGGGCCTTGCCAACTCTGCGCGCATCAACCGACCCGGTCGGCGACTACGAGCAGCATCCATTCCTGAGAGAAACGGACGAACTTGGAACGTTTGAAGGCGCTCGGCAGTAAAGCCGCGGCGTCGGCCAACGGCCGCAAGTAAGGGCGCTCCCACAGCAGCGGAAGCTGGCGAAAACGCAGGGCGTCGTGCACCTCGAAGCCGTGGCTCTGGATACATTCACGCAGGCCCGTCAGCGTGAACGGTCGCACGTGGGTCCAGTCGTCATAGAAGTGACGCCACTGCGCCATCCAATCGGGCACCAAGCTGACCATGCGGCCCCCCGGGGCCAGCACACGGTGGCACTCACGCAAGAGCGGCGAAATATCGCGCACGTGCTCGAAAACCGACTTGTTGAAGAGGACCGAGAACTGAGCATCCGCGAAGGGCAAGCCGCCTTGTTCGTAATCACCCACCACCACCGGCTCGGAAAAGCGCGGGTTCGCGGGGCGCGAGCGGTCGAAGCCGGTCGCTGGAAAGCCGAGCTCGGCGAAGCCGTGCAGGAACTCCCCTCGCCCACAGCCGAGGTCCAAGAGCGGCGCGCTGCGGTAGCCCCGCAAGTACTCCTCGGTTAGGTGAGCCGTGAGCTTGCTGGGGTAGTCGGTGTAGGGGCGCTCACGCTCGTTGTAGCGGACGTCAAGGTAGCGAAAAGCCGCGTCCAAGCGCGCGTTCACGACTCTTCTTTCCGGCTCGAGAACGCGCGCAAGGCGGCGCGATTGATCTGATCGGTGATGCTGAGCGCGTCGACGAACGAGTCGGATGAAGGCACCATTTGCGCGTAAAGCCCTTGCAAATCCAGGGGACCGGCCGCGCCGCCCACGCGCTGGTAGTCGAGTACCGGAGGTCGCCCAGCTCCGACTTCGAGCGGTTGGCCCAGGTAGCGCGAGGCGATGGACGCCACGTTGTTCAGGTACGCGCTCTCTTGGCCCGTGAAGTAGCCGCGC
>JAYUYU010000493.1:0-5433 GCA_043752365.1 Myxococcales bacterium
GTCGCCGAATTCGGTGGGGCAGGCGGCTTCCACGATTTTGCAGTACGAGTCGCAGTTGGCCGTGTGCCCCGCCGCCTTGTCGTCGTGGCCGCAGTGACCGTCCCCGGTCGGGCCCGAGTGGAAGCAATGGGTACTTGGCTGGAGGCTGGCGCTGTAGGCGTGGTAGCGCCGGCAGCCGACGTTGTTGTTGGTTTTGTCGGCGTTGGTGCCAGGGTCGAGCACCGCGCAAACGTCGAGGCACTCTTCCACCGTGTCGTACTGCGCAAACTCTCCGGTGCAGGCCACCATTTCGATACTGCAGTAGTCCTCGCAGGTCGGCGCTGCTTCGGCGACGCCCATGCACCACGGCTCGGCCGGTGGAATGGGCGCGTGCGGGCAGTGGTCCTTGGGCTTGAGGATGGCGGAGCTGACATGTACCAACCGGCACTCAATTGAGTCGCCGCCGTGGTCCTCGACGACGTTGAACGTCGTTTTCTGTGGCACGGTTTCGCAGAACTTCAGGCAGTCCTTGGTCGACTGGTACTTGTAGTCAGCCGGACAAACTTGGGGAAAGATCTGGCAATAGGCTTCGCAGTCGCTGCCGCACTGCCCGTTACCGCCGGGGCCCGCGGAGGGGCAGTATCCGGCCTCGCGCAGCGCTTCGTTCGCCCAGTAGGTACGACACGCCAGCGTATTGTTCTGGGTGTCCTCCGCGTCGCCGACGTCCAGCTTGGAGCAAACACCGAGGCAAATGTCCCTGGTGGTGTAGAGGGCTTGCGGGCCGTTGCAGGCCTCCATGACCAACGTGCAGTAGTCCTCGCACTGCTGGCTGTTCTGGGGCTTACCCGCGTCCTTATAGAGTTCGCGGTCTTCGATGCCGGCTACGGCCTGACAAGCTGCCAGGGCGAGGGCGGTCAGGCAGAAGCCGACGATTCTGGAAGTCATGATTGAAGGGCGCATGTCAGAACCTCCCCGAAATGCTGGCGGCGGCCGTGCCAGGCCCCAGCAAGGGCACTAGCGCGACCCTGTCCGAGTCGCTCGGGCCCGTGCTCAAGAACAGCACGCCGCCCAAGGCTAACAGCGCGCCACCCGCCGCGAAGGCGATGTTCGACGCCGTCGCGTCCTGCTTCGCTTTGTCGGTCAAGTCCATGCCCGTTTGCGTGCAGCGGTTGTCGTCTTGGCAGAAGTCCTCGGCGTCGCTGTTCTTGGTGATGGCTCGCACGCCAAAGTAACTACCAAGGCCCAAGCCAACCACGCCCACACCACCGACGACGAGCCCGAGGGTCTGCCCCGTGGTGAGGCTACGCTTGACGGGCGCCGCGCTCGGTTGCGTGGCGCCCGGGCCTGCGCTGAGGCTGGCCGGCTTTTGCTCGACTGGCGCCTGCACTGGGGACACGTCGGGGCCCTTTACGAGGCCGGGCACGCGCACGCTGGCGCTGGCTCCGCCTGCCTCGACCTTGATCGGTGTGCTCCACGTTTCGTAACCCGGGGCGCTCACTTCGATGCGGTACTCGCCGGGATCGACCGGCAAGGGCGTACCGTAGAGCGAGGGCTCGAGGCGCCGACCACCGCGCTTGACGACGACGCCGGGGATGCGCGCGACATCGGGCATAAGCTCGACCGAGAGCCGGCTCAGCTTGGTCTCCAGCTCTTGTGCGCGGGTGCTGGCCACGCGAGCTCGATCGGCCTGGTTGCTGTTGGCGGCAAGCGACGACGCTTCGCGAAACGTCGCCCATGCGCTGGCGGTCTTGCCCACGCGCTCGTAGCACTCACCCAAGTAAAGCAAGGTACCGACAGCCGGGTCGATACGTTCGCTCTCTTCCAGCTTGGGGCAGGCATCGTTGAAGCTGTTCTGCTTCATCAGGCGCACGCCTTGATCGAACAGGGCCTCGGCGGCCGCCTTGTCGGTTTGCGCGCCGGCGGACGCCGCTTGGAGTAGGAGGCAGCAAGCTGGGATCAACGTGGCAAATCGTGGGAGGCGTCGGGGACCGGCCATGCTTCGGTTTTTACTCCAAAATGGGGTAGCGCTGCGCGTTCTTGGGGCAGCCGCAGCCTGCTGCTACCAGCGGCCTCTGGCCGCCGGGTGAGCTCGAAAAGGATCGCGCGCTAGCGACGGCCGCCGAAGTCGGTGATGCCGCCCGGTTTCGTGGCGGGAGGCGGCGCTTCCGGCTTTTTCGTTTCGGCCAGTTTCGGAACGGCTTTGGGCGGCAGCCCAGCCTTGGCTTTTCGCGCCGGCTCCTTGGCCCCGAGTGGGCTGGCCGGTGTCCCGGCGATGGCGGCAGCGCTGCCCGCGGGTAGCGCTGAGGCGACCGGAATCGAGGGGGGAGCCGGCTCGACGGGCGCGAGCAGCGCCGGCTTGCCCAGGCCGCCGTTCGGTTCGGGGCTTGAGGAGGCTGCCGGGGGAGAGGGTTTGGCGTCGGTCGAAGACGAAGCGCTCGCGGCCCATAGTCCGCCACCTGCTGCCAGCACCGCGGCCGCCCCGCCAATCAGCAGCAGACGCCCGCGCCGCTTGGGCGCCGCTCCCATCCCGGACTGCCCCCACGAATTCACAGTCGGATCAATCGGCTGCAGCACCGCGGCGGGCGTGACGGCCAGCGGCGTGATCGGCAGCGATACGGCGGCCGACGATGACATGTGCGACATCGAGGTGCGCTCGGTCGGGGGTGGCATGCCGGTCATGCTGACGCCCATCACGCGCTCCGCGCGCTCGACGTGAACTCGACTGTCGGCTTGCCCATAAGGCAACAGCGCACGGCCCAGCTCGTGCACCGTCGGAAAGCGGTGGTTGCGATCCTTCATCAGGCAGCGCAGCACGGCTTGCTCCAGGCCCTCTGGAATTTCCGGACGGTGCTGGCGCAGCGGGATTGGATCGTCGTGCAACAGCGCGGCGCACAGCTGCGGAATCGATTCGCCCGTGTACGGCGGCTCTCCCGTCAGCATTTCGTACAGCATGGCGCCCAACGACCAAATATCGGCGCGCGTGTCGACGTCCTTGGCGGAGCGCATTTGCTCGGGGGCCATGTAGAGCGGCGAGCCGATGAGCGCGGCGGTCTTGGTCAGCGATAGCTCTTCGACCGAGGTTCCGGTCAAAGCCTTGGAGATGCCGAAATCGAGCACTTTTACGCGGCGGGTACCGTCGACGCGCTGCGCCAGGAACAAATTGCCTGGCTTCAAATCGCGGTGCACGACGCCGCCGGCGTGCGCTTCGGCCAGCGCTTCGATGGCCTGCAGCACGAAGTCGACGGCCTCTATCATCGGTAGCCGACCGACGCGGCGCAGCTCGTCGGCGATGTCGTTTCCTTCCAGAAACTCCATCACCATGTACGGCAGACCGGTGTCGAGCGTGCCGACGTCGAGCACGCGCGCCACGTGATCGCTGCGGATTTTGGCGGCCGCGCGGGCTTCGCGCCGGAAGCGCTCGGCGGCGTCGGGACGTTCCGCCGCGGCTGAGCCAAGAAATTTTACGGCGACGCGCTGGTCGAGGTCGGTGCGAAACGCCGAGACCACGATGCCCATGCCACCGAACCCCAGGACCTTTTCGACACGGTACTTGCCGGCGAGCAGGTCGCCTTCTTGAACCGGGGACTCCATGAGCTAACGCCGAAGGCTACCCCAACTCAGGAGCAAACGCTCACTCCTTCGGTCGGTAGGCCGGATGCGGGTTGGGGAACCAGTTTTCGCCCGCGAGCCGGTAGACGGTCAGGCGCGCGAAATCCAAGCCGATGGTGGCGGTGTACAGGCGGGCGTCATTGGTCCCCATGCCGGCGCCGGCCGACAGGGTGATGCCCCACGGCGCCCCGAGGACCAGCGCGGCCTGACCGCCGCTCGAGCCCTCGCCCCAAAAGCGCTGATACGGCCCGGCGTCGAGCGCCAGACCGAAATTGCCGGTAACGAAGCTGCGCGTAGCCAAGCGGAGCGACACGCCTAAGTCGACGCCGTCGCCGAACAGCGCTTGCAACTTGAACATGCCGCCGACAATCAGCGGGTGCTTGGGGCTGCTGCCGATTCCCGTCTCGATGGCGAGCGTCGGGTCGACGCGCAGCTCGAGGTTCTTTTGTTTGACTGACGTCACGCCGCCGCCGACGTAGGCCCATGACGAAACGTCGGCCCGCGCTGAGGTCGCGTAAACCAGCGAGCTTAGCGCGCCGAGAGTGAATACCAATCGCTTCATCGATTACACCGCCCCTAGCGCGCGCACCAAGCGATCGAGATCTTCACGGCGGTGCTTCTCCGTAACGGCAATCAGTAGGTGCGCTTTGTGGGCGGGGTTTTCGCGACCGAGGTCGAAGCCGGCGATGATGCCTTGGGTCTCGAGCTTTTGACAGACCTGCTGGGCGTCTTCGCCGCGCACCTGGACGGCGAACTCGTTGAAGTAGGGTGCCGGCTGGAACGCGGCCGCGTAGCCTGGCAGCTTCAAAATTTCCGAACGCAGGTAGCGCGCCTTGGCCAGGCATTGCGTGCCGACCTCGATGAAGCCTGCCTTGCCCAGCAAGCTCGAGCGAATGGCCAACGCCAGCGCGAGCAGGCCTTGATTCGTGCAAATGTTGCTGGTCGCGCGCTCGCGCCGGATGTGCTGCTCACGTGTCGAAAGCGTGAGCACGTAGCCGCGCTCGCCGTCGTGGTCGACCGTTTCGCCGCAAATGCGACCAGGCAGCTGCTGCAGGTACTGGCGGTCGTCGCGGCAGGCGAACAGGCCCACTCCCGGACCGCCGAACTGCGGAGGACAAGCCAGCGGCTGGCCTTCGCCGACCGCAATGTCGGCGCCCAGCGCGCCAGGCGGCTCGACCACCGATAAAGCGTACGGCTCGCTGATGGTCGCGACCAAGAGCGCGCCCCGAGCGTGAGCGAGTTCTGCCAGCGCGCCGAGATCGGGCAGCGCGCCGTAGAAGCCCGGGTAGCCGACCACCACTGCCGCGACGTCGTCGCCGAGCGCTTGCTCGACCAGGGCGCGATCGGCAGCGCCGTCCGTGCCCACGCCCAGCTCTTGCACTGACATGTCACTGCGCCCCGCCAGGTAGGTGCTGGTGGTGCGGCGGTAGTCGGGGTGTACGCAGCCGCTCACCAGCACCCGGCCGCGCTTGGTCAAGCGGCACGCCATCAGCGCCGCTTCGGCGGTCGCGCTGGCGCCGTCGTACAAGCTCGCGTTCGCGAGCGGCAAACCGTACAGCTCGCTGACGATGGTCTGAAACTCCCAAATGGCCTGCAGCGTGCCCTGCGCGACCTCGGGTTGGTACGGAGTGTAGGCCGTGTAAAACTCGCTGCGCAGCAGGAGCTGATCGACGGCAGGCGGCACGTGATGTTGATACATGCCCGCACCCAGGAACGACAGCAGGCTGCTGCCGGTGCTCTTTTTGGCCAGGTCGTTCAAGTGAGCCATCAGCTCGGGCTCGGCCAAGGCCGGCTCGAGCGCGAGCTTGCGCTCGAAGCGCGCCTCGGGCGGGATCGTCGCGAACA
>JAYUYU010000494.1:0-13130 GCA_043752365.1 Myxococcales bacterium
AGCAGCCAAGCGCGCCCGCGAACGAACCACCGCCGCTGAAACCCATCGCGAAAATGCGCTGGGTGTCGATACACAGCTTGGCTTCGACCTCTTTGATGAGCGCGTCGAAGTAGCTGAGGTCGAGCGGTACGTCACCGCGCCAATCGTTGTCGCGACCCTGCGCCAAGATCAGGACACTGCTGTCGATGAATAAGGGCCGCAGCGCGTGCGTGCCGGTCGCGACGTCCCAGTGGCCGGAGCCGCTGCCATTCGGATGCAGCGCGAGCACCAACGGCCAGGGCTTTTGCGGTGCGTCGGCGTAGCCTTTGGGTTTGCGCACGACGTAGCTGCGCTCCAAGGCGCCAACCTGCAGTTTGCGCGCGCCTTCTGGCAAGGCAGCGGCAGCGTTGCAGCCTTGGCTGGCATTATTGGTTGGCCCAGTCGCGGCGCCGGCCGCGCCGCTTTCGCCGCTGCCGCCTTCGGCCGAAGTTCCCGCAGACGTGACAGAACCGCCGGTTCCTGCGCCGGCACCGCCTCCCGACCCTGCGCTTGGATTGCCGGCGGTGCCGCTGCCCGCGACTGTCACCGGCGCACCAGCACTAGCGGCGTTGCCGCCGGTTGCGCTGCCAGCTTGGTTTTGATCGCTGATGGGGCTGCCTTGACTACAGGCTGCTACCAGGCAAGCCGCCGCGTAGAGTGGGAGCACCCAGCGTCGAAACCCGAGGAATTTGCGACCAATCAAGAGGACAGACAACTGCACCAAACATGATGAGTGCAGGGCGCCCCGGCTTCTTTTACTTGGCCCGCAAAAATCGAACTATCTGTGCCATGAACAGCGGATAATTCCGGCGCAATTCGAAGCTGGCTTGGCGGGCCGATTGCGCCAATTGGCGGCTGACCTCGCCCCGGTGAGCTACTGCTCGCGGCGGTTCGCCCAGATCCAAGGATACAGATCGGGCTCGCTCTGCCAGACGCGCTCGAGCGTCTGCAAGTGATCTGCGTCCTTGTATTCGGTGTAGTAAACGATGCCGCCCAGCACCTTGAGCCTGTCGACCATCAAGAGCGACCCGACCACGTTTTGTTGGGTGTCCAGCGCCCCATGAAAGGCCCAGAACGGGAGGTGCAGCAGCTGCTTGGCGCGCGTTGGGTCAGTGTAGCCGGCCAGCGGCACCGCCGCGGCCCACACCTCGGGCCAGCGCCAGGCAAGGTCCCAGGTACCCAGGCCGCCCATTGATTCGCCCGTGAGGTAGATGCGTCGTGTGTCGATGCTCAGCTCGTTTTGAAGCACGTGCACCAGCTCGCGCACCAGGGTCGCGGCGAGCGAAGGCTCGGCGTGCGACGGGTAGTAGCCCTGCTCGAAATCCAGGCCCGCTTGCGGCGTTTCGGGCGTCGCGCCGTACCAGTGACCCCAATCCAGATCCGCCGGCTCGGCTGGACACTGCGGCACCACGATGATGGCGGGAAAGTCGTGACTGAACTGGGGCGACACGATTGAACGCGACCCGTGAAACAAGCTAGAAGCGTAGGTTGCCGGCGAGTTGTCGGCGCCGCGCGCGGCCCTGTCATGCAGAAAGACGAGCAGCGGGTAGGCCACGGCTGCGTCGTAGTCCGGTGGCACGAACAGCCGGTACGGCAACGTGCCGACCACGGAATCGAGCGTGCGCGCCTGCATCACCTGATCGAGGTTTTGCTCCAGCCAGGTGGCGGTCTCGGTCTCGTCGAGCTCGACGAGGTTGCGGCTCACGCCCGTTTCCTGCCAGGTGATGGTCTGGCTTGCGGTCGCGAGCAGTGCGCCTTGGCCGCCTTCCTTCTCGTAGGCGTGAGCCGTCACTACGTGCTCGCCGACCGTCGGCTGCCACCGGCCACGGCCGAAACCATCCTCATTGAGCAAGAACGGCGGGTAGTCGTCGAGGCGCTGCACGCCGTCAGCCTCGAACAGCACGCTCTTGCTGGCTGACGGCGCGTTGGCAACCAGCGTAATCCAGGGCGGGAGCTCGACGCGCTCGAGCTGTCCGTCGGTGGGATGATGTCCTGGCACCGGCGTCCGGAACATCACGTTGAATACCGACAGCGTCATGCTCTCAGGTAACTGCGGGCCGCCGCCCTGTGGGGCTGCGCCCGATTCGGTGCCGGAGGTGCCCGCTGTACCGCCGCTGCTGGAGCCGCCGAGCACGGGCGCACTGCTGCCGCCCGCACCGCCCCGCCCGCCTGCCATCGAGCTCGAGCCCGCCTCAGCGTCGCCGACGCGGTGCGGCAGCGCGTCTGAGCACGCCCCGACGGACAACGAAACCAGCGAGCAAGCGAGCAGGATATGCCCCGTCGACATCTGCGGCTCTAGCCTAACCAAGCAGCAGAGCAACGGCAAACGCGCACGGCGAAAGCGCAGCGCAGTATCGCGAGCACTAAAGCCAGTTTCGCGTGTCGGTGGATGTGCTCCTTGGCGGGCTAGGGGTCAGCTTGCGTTTCCGGACACGCCGGGAGATTCTGACCCTTCATGGCGCAGCGACTGTTTGCCCTCACTTTGGGTCTTGCATTGTTCTCAGGCACGGCTTCTGCCGTGGCGGAGGTTCCAATCAGCGAGGACGCCCGCTCACACTTCACGGCGGGCGTGAGCTTCCTCCAAGATCCGGATGGAGCGCGTTACGAGGAAGCGTACCGCGAGTTCAAGACCGCCTACGCGGCCTCACCCTCGTGGAAAATCTTGGGCAACCTGGGCATCGCGGCCTTCAAGCTAGAGCGCGACGGCGAGGCAATCGACGCCTTTTCGAAGTACCTGGCAGAAGGTGGCAGCCAGATCGACAGCGACGAGCGTGCCCAGTTCGAGCGCGACCTGCAGGCGCTACGAACCGCGGTCGGACGGCTCACTATCGAGTCGGATCCGCCCGGTGCCACCGTGCTGGACGAGCGAATCCCGGCCACGGGCCAGCCCATCTTGAATCGCTACGGCCCGCTGGCACAAGCCACCGTGTTGGGCTTGCATCCCGGACACCATCGCATCACGGCCAAGCTGGCCGGTTATCAGGACGTAGTCGTGGAGCTCGACCTGGAGCCTCGGCAGCAGCTCTCGCACACTCTCAAGTTTCAGAAGGCGGGCAACACGGGCGGAAAGCCCGCAGCTGGTAGCGGCATGCGCACGGCGTCCTACGTCGCGCTGGGCGTCGGCGTCGTCGGTGTTGGGCTGGGCACGGTTTTCGGGCTCAGCGCCAAGAGCAAGTACGACAAGGGCAACGAGTTCTGCCCCGCCTTCCCCTGCTCGCTCAGCGGACAGCAGGCCCGCTCTCGCGAGCAACTCGGCAAGGACGGCGACAGCGCCAAGACCCTATCTATGGTCGGGTTCATCGCGGGCGGCGTCGGCCTTGCGGCAGGCGCAACCCTGTTCATACTAAGTGGCAAGAAAACGGAGGAGCCTGCTGCGCAGGCGTCCATAACGCCTTGGGTTGGCTTGGGTTCGCTCGGACTTACCGGGAGCTTTCAGTGAGTTTACGCAAGGGTTCGCATTGGGTCTCGTCGGCGTCTGTGCTGCTCGCTTGCGCCTTCGGGGCCTGCGGCGGTCTCAACACGGGTGACATCACTATCGTCCCGGATAGTGGCGTTGGTGGCGACGCCACACCCAGCGGCGGCAAGAACGGCACCTCTGGCGGTGGCAACTCTGGCTCCGGAATTGGGGCCGGTGCAAGCGACGGCGGTAGCGGCGGAGAGCCTCCCATCGTGATCTCCGACGATCCGCCCGCCATCGTGTCCATCTCGCCAGAAGACCTCGCTGCGGGCGTGGAGCCTTCGACGAGCGTGACCATCAAGTTCACGGAGAGCGTCGATCCAGCAACCCTCGAGGGTGCGATCGTGGTCAAGGACGGTGCACGCGTCGTCCCCACCACAGTCGACGTCTCGGGCGTCAACGTGAAGCTCAAGTTCGATGCGCGGCTGGACCTACTGGCTGAATACTCGGTGAGCGTGAGCACCGCCGTCAAGGACTTGGGCGGCACCCCGCTGCAAGGCGCGTTCAGCTCCAAGTTCACAGTGCGAGACGGCAAGTGGGGGCACTTGATCACGGTCAACAACCCCACCGGCAGCATCTCGACGCAGCCGTACCCCAGTCCGGTTTGGGACGCCCAAGGCAATGGTCTGGTAGTTTGGGCTCAAAGCGGGGCGGCCACCGAACAAGCTATTTGGGGCCGCTTTTACGATCCGACCAAGGGCTGGAGCGCCGCGGTCGAAATCAGCGTCGCGACCACCCACTGCACCAACCCCTCAATCGCCATGAACTCTGCAGGTGATGCGGTAGTGGCGTGGGCGCAGACCGAGGCGCCCAACTCGCGCATCTACGCACGTCGTTACCTCGCCGGCGCCTGGGAGGCCACGCCACTGCGGGTGGACACGTTCGACATGCCCGATCTCCGGCGCGTCGTCGTAGGCATGAGCGAGACTGGAGACGCGCACGTGCTCTGGCGTTACGTTTCGACCTACAGCTACATGCACGGTAGCCAGGCCGCGGGCGCTGGCGCGTGGCCCGACGGCGACTCGTACATCACCGGCGGCTTCGAGGACGCCAGCGGCCCCACGCTCTCGTTCGGCGCGGACGGCAGCGGCTTCATGACTTGGGCCACCGCCAGCGGCATGACCAATAGCGTGCACGTCGGTCGCTACCTGCGGGCATCCGGTTGGACCAACATCGAAACCATTGCCGGCAGCAGCACGGTCACGGTGAGGGAAGAATCTCCGCCGACCATCGCCATGGACGCCAAGGGCGGGGCGATGGCGGCTTGGATTCGCCCCGACGACGTGGCGACCAGCCGCTTCACCAAGGCTGGGGGGTGGTCGGCCGTAGTACCCGCGGATGCCGGCGCGGGCCGCGTGGAGTATTGGGCCCCTCGCCTCGCCAACCACGGCGACGAATTCATAGTGTTCTGGCACCAGGCGGTGGGCAACCTCAATAACGCCTTCGCCAATCGCTACAGCGGCACTGCCTGGGCAGCGCAACCAGCTCTGCTCAGCAACGGCAACACCAGCGTAAACGGATGGTCGGACACCGGCTTCGCGCTGGATAGGCACGGCAATGGTATCGCCGTTTGGGCTCAGGGCGACGACGTGCGTTCTGCCCGCTTGGTCGCCAGCACCAAAGAGTGGCAAGCGGACGCCCTCGTCCAAACGCTGGACACCACCTCCAATCCAGTCATCGAAACCCTGACGGGCGTATCGCCCAACGGCATGGCCGCTGCCATCTACGCCATCGGCTACCCCTACCACCAGACTCACAACGCCATCTACGCCGCCATCTTCGAGTAACGCCGTATTCTGCAGAATACGCCTTCGCCCCCAGCAGGGCGGCGGAGGGCTAGACTGGACCGAGTGGCGAGCGAACCAGGCGTCGGTGTTTACGGCTACTTGGATTACCGAGCGTTCTTGCGCGACCACTATGCGGCCAAGAAGGCGCAGAGTCGGGGATTTTCGTACCGGCTTTTTTCGAAGCGGGCGGGGGTGGCGTCGCCGAATTACTTGAAGTTGGTGATCGAGGATAAGCGCAGCTTGAGTCCGAAGATGGCGGAGCGTTTTGCGCACGCCTGTGGCTTGGACGCGGACGCGAGCCGTTACTTTGTGCACCTGGTCGGCTTCAACCAGGCCAAGACGTCGGTCGAGCGGGCGCAGTTTTACGACAAGCTGACGGGGTTTCAGCGCTACCGGCAAGCCCACAAGCTGGAGCTTGCTCACGCTGCCTACTACAGCGACTGGTACATGCCGGCGATTCGGGAACTTGCGGCTTCGCGCGAGTTTCGCGACGACCCTGAATGGATCGCGGACCAGCTGATTCCCAAGATCACGCCGCTGCAAGCGCAGCGAGCGCTAGAGACGCTGCTGGAGCTGGGGCTCTTACTGCGCAACGACGCCGGTAAGCTGGCACAGGCCGACGCGCTGTTGTCGACCGGGCCGGAGACGCGCGGACTGCACATCGTGGCGTTTCACCGCGCCATGACCCAGCGCGCGATGGAGTCGATTGATATCGTTCCCGCAACCGAGCGCGACATTTCGTCCCTCACCTTGTGCCTGGGCCGCAGCGGCCTGCGTACCCTAAAAGAGCGCCTGCAGCGGCTGCGGCGTGAGCTTTTGGAGCTGTCGGCGCTGGAGAGCGACCCGGAGCAGGTGGTTCAGGTCAATTTTCAGCTGTTCCCGCTCAGCCGCTCCGGAAGGCGAGGAGGAAGCCGGTGACCTTGGCCCGGGGTTTGGGCATGCTGCCGGCGATGTTGTTCTCGTCCCGACGCCTGCGCTGCTCGGGCCTGTTGCTCGGGCTGGGGCTTGGCGGCTGTACGGGCGGTACGGAAACGGGCAATCCGTCGCTCACCGGGCAGCTCAGCTACACCGGCGTGTCGAGCGCGCCGGCCGATATTGGCGTGCGCAGCGGCGGCGCCGTCGCCACCGTGAAGAATGCCTGGTTCGCGCTGGACCAGGTAACGGTGTCGAGCGCGGGTGATTGCGGCATCAAGGACAGCAACACCTTTTCGGTCCGCGCGCTGGGCATTGGCGACCACGCCGCGGGTGTCCACAACGCTACGGAGTTCGAAGCCACCGCGAGCGCCTTTTGTAGCGTCGAATTGCCGTTCGCACCCGTCGCTGCCGACGACATGAAGGCGCCGGCGGAGCTGCGCGGTCGCGCCGTCGTGGTGACGGGCGAGCTGGCAGACGGCACGCCATTCTCGATCGCGAGCGCCCAAGCGCCGCTGGTTCGCTTGCAAGCTGCGGCCAACGGTTTCGAGCTATCGGCTGAGGCGCCCAACGCGCTGCTTGCCTTCGACTTTGCAGCCTGGCTGAGCGATCTGAATTGGGCCACCGCCGACATCGACGGCGGACGCATCGACGTGTCCACGAGCTCGAATCCCGAGCTGTTACGCAAGTTCGAGGAGCAATTGGCGTCGGGCGTCGCGCTTTATCGCGATAGCAACGGCGATGGCGTGCTCGACACCACGCCCGAGTTGCTCGCCGACGCGCCGTAGCGCAGCGCGCAGCAAGCTTTCCGTATCCTGGTGAATACGCGGAGTCGCCCGCAGGCCTGGCGTCGACGCCGCTTCGTCTCCAAGACTCTTTCCGCAAGCGGGCCACGTCGGTCCCGCACGAACGGAGCCCAGCGCTCCGACGGAGAGAGTCATGAAGAAGTACTTGCCTTGGATGAGTGTCATGCTGGTGGTTGCTCACGGAGTGATGGGTTGCAGCGACGACACGGACAGTGGCGACGACGGCGGCGGCGGAACGAGCGGCAGCGGAACGAGCGGCAGCCCGGCCAAGGCCGGTAGCGGCAACGTCGCGGGTAAGCCGTCCACGAGCGGTGGCTCGGCAACGGCCGGCAGCGCCACGGGTGGGACCGCGACGGGAGGCAACGCTGGCGCGGGCGGCAGCTCCGAGACGGCGCCGAAGGACATCGTCGATACCGCTGTGGCGGCCGGCAGCTTTACCCAGCTCGCCGACGCGCTGGGCAAGGCCGGCCTCGTCGACGCGCTGAAGGGCAAGGGCCCGTTCACGGTGTTTGCGCCGACCGACGACGCATTCGACGAGTTCGAGGCCGAAAACCCCGGGGTGCTGGGCAAGCTCAGCAAGGCCGAATTGGCGGACGTGCTGAAATACCACGTCGTAGCCGGCGCGGCGGCGATGTCCGGTGACCTGAAGGACGGGCAGGTGTTCGTCACGCTAGTGGGATCACCTGTGTTGATCAGCACGACGGGCGGCGTGAAAGTCGCCGACGCCAAGGTGACGACCGCCGATGTGGAGGCCAGCAATGGCGTGATTCACGTCATCGACAAGATCATCTTGCCGCCCAAGGACGACATCGTCGCGACTGCCGTGGCCGCGGGCATGTTCGACAGCCTGGCTGGCGCGCTGACGTCGGCCATGCTGGTCGAGACCCTGCAAGGGCCTGGTCCCTTCACGGTCTTTGCGCCGACGGACGCCGCCTTCGCCAAACTGGCGGCAGTGCCGACCGGTGACCCGCTCAAGAACGTGCTGCTGTATCACGTAGTCTCGGGCGCCGTCGGCTCTGGCGACTTGAAGGCCGGCATGGTCCCCACCCTGCTCGACGGCAAGAGCGTCGAGGTCGACTTGACGGGCGGCGTGACCATCAACGCGTCGAAGGTGACTGCAGCCAACATCATCGCCAAGAACGGCGTCATTCACGTCATCGACACGGTCTTGATCCCGGAATAGCGGACGAACGGCGCAGGCGGGCTCCTACGCTGTGGGACGCCCGCTTGCGCCTCGTTTCAGCGGCGCACCTACCAAGCCGACGGCGAAACGCCTAGGCTTGCGCCGTTATGAACCACGTGCTCGAAGGAGCGAACACTCCGCGGGGAGTGACGAAGGCCGCGAGCGCTTGCTCCAAGCTGGTCCTGACTTCAGGCTCGCGTTGTCTGCCGACTTCGCCTGCGAGGCGCATGATTTCGCCGGCGGGGCCGAGCGCCATGGCAAACGCGATGGCTTCGTCCAGGTCGCGGCCGATGCAGATGTCGACGTCGTGCCGCTGGAAGCCAATCTGCGTGAAACCGGCGGCTTTGAGCTGATCGCTCACCAAATCCGCTCCTCGCATCGAGAAGGGTCCGGGGCCGCAAGTGGGCTCGTCGGCGGTTTCTTCTTCTTTCCCGATCAGCCCGCGCACGCAGAGCTCGGGCACGTGCAACCAAGGGTTGTCCTCGCGTTTGCGCCAGACCACGAAAGCAGCTGACGCGCCCGGCTTCAACGAGCGCTTGACGTTGCGCAGCGCAGCGACTGGCGAAGCAAAAAATTGCATACCAAAGCGCGAGTAAGCGGCGTCATACGGTCCCTGTAAGTCGTCCAGCTGGACGTCAGCGCGAAAGAAGCTGGCGTTCTTGGTGCCGGCTTCGGCGGCGTCGCGAGTCGCAGCTTCGACGAAGTTCTGTGCGACGTCCACCCCGTGAGCCGTGCCACCACTGGCGGCCAGTACCGCAGCCAACTGACAGGTCATGTCACCGAAGCCGCAGCCCAAGTCGAGCACGCGGGCACCGGCAGGCGGCGGGCGCTGCGTGATCAGCGTTTCGCCGTGCTGCGAAAGCCCTGTGGTCAGAATGGGCTTGAACCGCACGAACTTGTCGAACAACACCCCATTCCAGGCGCGCGTGGCTTCATCGTTCTCGTTGGTCATGAGTCTCCAGGCTCCGGCTAGCGATGCTAGCGTCAACGTGAAAGCTGGCAAAGCACGTGCGTCGCAGAATCCTATTCGTCACTGAAAACATCACGTTAGCGCAGGTCGTGCGGCTGGCGACGCTGGCGGCTGGGCTGCCTCGGGACCGCTACGACGTGCACTTTGCGTGCAGCGACTTCGACCCGCTGATCTTCGAGGGCACCGCCTTCACCCACTCGTCTTTATATACGATCGATCGCGAGCAAGCTTTCAAAGCGCTGGCCAAGGGCGAGCGCATGTACGATGTAAAAACGCTGGAGCGCTACGTGGCAGACGAGCTGCGGGTGTTGGACGAAGTAAAGCCGGACGTGGTGATTGGGGATTTCCGGTTGTCCTTAGCCGTCAGCGCGCCTTTGCGCGGGGTGCACTGTGGTTCGCTCATCAACGCTTACTGGAGCCCGTATGCGGTGCGCGAAAAATGGCCGGTACCCGACCATCCAATCGTGAGACTGGTCGGCGTCGAGCGAGCCGAAAAGTACTTTCCGCAAGCGCTACCCAAAGTGTTTGGGCACTTTGCGGCACCGCTGAACACCGTGCGCAAGCGCCACGGGTTGGCGGAGTTCGAGTCGCTTTCGCACCAGCTGTGCTTCGGGGATTCAGTGCTGTACCCCGACGTGCCGGAGTTGTGCCCGCTGACGCCCGACGCGCCCGCGTCGCATCATTTTTTGGGCGCCGTGCAATGGTCGCCGCGCGTAGCCGCGCCTAGCCTGGTTGGCGATGCGGCCTTGCCGATGGTGTACGTGACACTTGGCTCGTCGGGCGATGTGGCGGCGCTGCCGGTGGTCCTGGACGGCTTGGATGGTTTGCCAATTCGCGGCGTGCTCGCGACTGCCGGTCGGGCCGCGCCGGTGCGGGTGCCGGCCAACTTTCAGGTCGCGGAGTACGTGCCCGGTGAGTTACTGGCCGGGCAGGCGTTGTTCGTGGTGACGAACGGCGGGTCCAGCACGGGCTACCAGGCGCTGGCGGCCGGCGTGCCGGTATTGGGCATTCCTTCGAACTTGGACCAATACCTGGCCATGCAGTCCATTGAGCGGGCGGGGGCGGGCGTGACGCTGCGCAGCGGGGGCCTGACCCGGGACGCGGTGAGAAAGGCGGCCGTCCGGCTGCTGGACGCGCGCGCCGTCAAGCAAGCGGCCGAGGCGTCGGCGGGGCATTTTGCCGCCTGGAACTGCCACGACCGCTTTCAAAAATGGTTGTCTAACTTGCTAGAAGGGCAAGCAGGCTGAAGGATGGTCACATGGCGTTTGGCAAGGCACGAAGCGGGCGCGTAGTCAGATTGAGCGGCGTAGTCGCGTTTTCTTTGCTGTGCGGGCAGTCGGCAGTTGCCGAAGAAAGCGTCGCCACCAACGTCATCGAGTTCGAAACGCAAAACCGCAACGACGCCGGTGTCGTGCGCTGCGGCCTGTTCAACGCAGGCGGCTGGCTGAAGGACGCCGTCAAACCCGCCATCGTCAAAATCAACAAGACGACCGCCTTGTGCGTCTTCAAAGAAATCCCCGTCGGCACGTACGGCATTTCGGCGTTCCACGACGAAGACAACAACGGCAAGCTGAACACCAATCTCGTCGGCTACCCCGTCGAGGAATATGCGTGCTCCAACAACGCCCGCAACATGTTCTCCGCCCCCAGCTGGAAAGACGCCAAGTTTAAGTTCAAGGGCGGCACAGTGCGGTTGCGCGGCGTCATGAAGTAAGCCGCCGGCCCGCCCACCCGCCAAAGCCCCTGCGCGACGCGCGCGACGCGAAGCTCACCTCGGAACCGAAGTCACGAGACGGCCGCCCGAGAATCTCACTTCGGAACCGAAGTCACTTCTGGAACGGGCAGGGCCGACGTTGCAGCTGCAGTGCAAGGAGCTGGGGCTACTATCGGCAAATGTAGGCTACCCGCGCGCGGTCGCGAAGTCAGGCCAACGGCCAGTACCACGCGACCGGCAGCCTGTGCGATGATGGGCGGGCTATGCGTGGAGGCTTACTTAGGTCCTGGTCTGGTTTGTGGGTGCTGATGCTGCTGGGCGCGTGCTCCAACATCATTGGTATCTCGAGCTACGAGATTGATCCGTCACTCGGGGAGGGCGAAGGCGGCAAAGCCGCAACTGGAGGCGGCTCGAAGGGCGGCGGCCCTAGCCATGCAGGTGACGCGACTAGCGGCGGTTCGAGCCATGCAGGTGATGCAACGGGCGGCGAAAGCATCGGCGGCTCCGTGGTCACTCCCAGCGGTGGTAAAGGTGGCGACAGCGGCGGCACGAATGGCGTGGCCGGCCAGGCTGACGGCGGTCAAGCCGGCGCCCCACCAAGCGGTTGCGCCGTCAAAGCAGATTGCAACGACACAATCGATTGCACTGTTGATACCTGCAACCCCGATGGGACGTGCACGCACGCTCCAGATCAGACGGCTTGCACCCCCGCGGCCGGCAACTGCGCCGTATGTACCGCAGGCATCGGCTGCGTAGAAACGCCCGGCAAAGTGGCAGAGCTGCTGCTGGATCCAGGCTTCGACCTGAAGTCCGGCGATTGGATCGATTATCGAGACGGGCTTCCCGTCAGCATCGTGACCGACGCCACCGCTCACACGCCAGGCAACTCGGTGCGTTTCGGGCCGACGGGTAACAACGCGACCATGCAGGGTTTCGTCAACTTGTCGCAGCAGATTACGATCCCCAAAAATGCCGTCTCGTTGGTGGCTTCAGGATATTTCAAGCTAACTCCCGGGGTCGTGGGTGGTTTGCAACGAGACGCGAACGAGGACTACGCAACGATGACGCTGTTCTCGCTCGTGGACGCGAGCAGTAATTTCACACGCTACGTCGACTACAACCGGTGGGATGGCTTCGACGTCCCGCAAGCCGTGTGGAAAGCCTTCAGCTACACAACCTCCAAGAAGGTGCTGGAGCTAGTGCGCGACCAGGACGTCACCCTTGATCTATTGAGCGAGACCTGGGACTCGCGCTTCCTCTTCGACTCGCTGTCGCTCAAAGTGACGACTTGTGAGTAGGCCAAACCTCCGCGGTCAGTAACCGGCGCGCGTTACCAAGTACAGCAAGCCGCACAACAAGGCCGCGATCGCGATCATGGCCAGCACGCCTGGCGCGAAGTACGGAAACACCATGAGCAAAAGGCCCGCAGTGACGTGCGGGATACGACTCATTCTGCGACCGTAACTGAAGAACACGAAGCCCACGCTCGACACCATCAAGCCGGCGATCAGGCTGCCTGCGTCCAAGTCCACTGCCTGAGCGTAGCGCCGCGCGCTGTCGACGCCGCCGGCCAGTGAGCTGGTTCGGATTCAGCCTTCCTGGCCATGATCACGCCAAACCAGGCCGATGCAAAACCTGCCCTGCGGGAGCCTCGGGCGATGATTCGAGGCGCCTGACTCGACCGCGGCGCGCAGCAACGTGTTCCGCTCCGCGACCTGCACGCCTTGACGAGCGGCGCGCAGGTCAGTCGCGCAGTGCTTACATCTCGATCTTGTGACAGCCGCCGCAGCCGAAACCTTCTTTGGTCGCGGGGTCGTAGGGCTTTTTGCCGAACAGCTCGGCCATGGCGGGGGTCACGCTGTCGTGCATGAACTTTACTACCTCGGGCTTGGTCTCGGCCTCGGTCATTTTGCCGCCCTTGAAGTGAAGCACGGGCAAGAAATCGACGGGGTACGGCTTCATTTGCGGACCGTGACAGGTCTTGCAGTTGAAGTTCGCGTACTCCTTGCCGTCGTGACTTTGGAAGACCTTGCTCATGGCGGGCATGACCTTCTTCTTCATGAAGATGCCCTTGTCCTTGTCGGGCATGGTGTCGCTCCACACCAAGTCGCCACCTTCGGCCGCGGGCGCCTCGGCAGCAGGCTCGGCGCCGGGCGCAGCGGGCGCTTCAGCAGCAGGTTGGCTACCACCACACGCGGCCAGCGCCGTGACGGCCACAATGGACAAGAGACTCAAGCAGTATGACGAACGTCGCATCTGTAACTCCTCCGATTCACGCAATTG
>JAYUYU010000495.1:0-2015 GCA_043752365.1 Myxococcales bacterium
CGGCCGGGTCGAGGCCGAGGGTGGCGAATCCGGCGTCGGCAATGAGCTTGTCGGCGCTCCGGGCAAAATCCTGGGTGAGGTACGGGGGGAGGCCCCTCATGAGGTGCACGTACTTTGCGGGTACGCACATTTTGAGGTAGACAAAGAGGCTGCGGTTGAGTGTCTCCGACGGGGCCGCGTCGCGGGCAATGCGAGTGACTCGGTCCGTGATGGTGCGCAGCTCGACGATGCGCTCGTCGAAAAACGCCTTGACGTAGGCGTGTGATCCGAGTGGGACTCCCATGGCAATGATGCCGTCGCGCACGAGCGCCACGGCGTCGGCCTTGGCCCTGGAGGCGGTGGCCGCGTCGAGCTCTACCCGCGAGTAGAGCAGCGTCTTTCTGGGGTGGACCGTGAATGCGGAGTGCAGGGCAAACTCCTGTTTAATCATGGCGAGGACGTCAAGGAGCACGTTGGGGTCGTTGTGGGTGGCCAGGATGTCGTCAAAGAACGACCCCATCTCGACGTCAGGGTGTCGGGCACGCACTGGCTTGATGAGCAGGGCGAGGACGGCCGTAAAGGCGACGCCGCTCAGTACGCAGCCCGTCCCCAAGCCCTCTTCAATGTCGACTGAGAAAGTGGTGTGCTCGCCTCGGAACTTGGCGGCTAGGGGGCTGGTGTAGAGGAAGCGAAAATACGTCGAGAGGGAAGAGTCGGCGGCAATGAGAATCTCCAGCAGGTCGGCGATGCGTGTCTTGGGGAACGCGTCGGCCACGTCGATTTTGAGAATGCAGGCCCGCTTGTCACGCGCGAGGTGCGCGCGCATGAGGTGGACGAGCTTCTCTGGGCCTGCTTTGGCGCTCCCCAAGTCGTTGGGGTGGAGTCCCGGCTCGAGGGCCGACCTGAGCGTCTCGAGCACTGTGCGCGAAAGAAGGGTCATGAAGGCCTCGCCCACCTGCACGATGCGAAAGTCATTGGGGTCGCTCTTGGGGGTGAGCAGTCCCCTTTTGTGGCGTGCCTGGTCGAGGGCGTCGCCGCCGATCCTCCCGTTGAGAATGGCCGTGTAGACGATGGCAAGGTGCCTCGCCAGCGCAGGCGTCCTCAGGACGGCCTCGGCAATGTTGGCCAAGGTGAGGCCCGAGACGCCGCCCGCCGACTTGAGGTTGACCTGGTCGAGGGCCTGGAGCACGGCGTCTGCTATGACGACGGGGCCGCTCCCGCCGTCCTCTTGCCCCGAGGTCGGGGGCAGCTGCTTAGTCCGCGGCGCGCTGCATTTTTGCCTGATAATGTCCTCGACGTTGTCGACGTTTGGGGCCGCATGGCCCTGCAGGTTGTTGGCCTGCTTGAACTTGCCGCGGTGAATCAGGCTGCGGAATGTGGCGTCGAGACGGGTCTCGTGGGGGGCGTCGTCGGGCGGGTCCGAGCCGCGGGCTAGTACAATCGCATCTGCGGGGGCGCGCTTGCTGTCCAACGCCTGGTTGTGGGTGTCGGTCTCGTCCCCAAAGTACCGCTCGAGGCGCTGAGCAGCGCGGTCACCGGCCTGTGTGCTCGGGTCGCAGAGCATTTCAGACGTCTCGATGATGGCCGTCGTAAATCGGCCCAGCTTATGCGTGCATGGGAATTCCGCCGGGCGAGATCATGGACGCGGCGCACCGGGAAAAACTGCACCGGGCCGCGAGACACGCAGGCTTTGGCCTCTTGTCGCTCGAGTGGTCGGCGCGACCGGCGTTTCTGGGCAGTTTGGCGCTCGCGGGCCCCCTGTACTCGCGGTGATTCAGGGGGCAGACGGGGTCGCACTGGAGGACGCGGAGCTCAACGACGTTTTCCCGGGACGGGAGCGCGCCCTCGCGTGGGCGCGCCGACGACTCAACTGCCTCGACGGGGGAGAAATCGACGTCACGAAACTTTTGACTGCGCTGGGGTCGCTCGGGCGGGAGGTCGTCCCCGGGGTGCAGAAACGCCTCATGGACGTGCTCCAAGCGGAAAAGGCGCGAAAGGCCGTGGAAAAGGTGCAGGCCAAGGGACACTGGGACGAG
>JAYUYU010000496.1:0-29353 GCA_043752365.1 Myxococcales bacterium
GTGGGCCAGCCCGGACTTGAACCGGGAGCCAACGGATTAAGAGTCCGCTGCTCTACCAATTGAGCTACTGGCCCGGAGTTTCCGGGCCTTCGGGGGTACCGAAGGGAGCGGGTATCTCCCACGAAAAGCCGGGGCGGTCAACGGGGTTTCGACGCTTGTGTGACGGCCTGCCGGCGCCGGGTTTTTCGGGGTTTTGAGCGGTGGGCCGGGCAGCAACTGAGGACGGACCGCGGCACCGCGGGAGCTGGCCGTCAGCGGCCGAGGGTGCACTCGCCAACGCCCTCGGGGTCGCGCTGGAAGTGAACGCAGCTGCCTTCGGACTCGGTACACGTGGGCTCGCCACACGCGGCGAAGCGGCAGAGCTTGGTGCAATAGCCGCCAACGCAGTTCAAGCCTTGCTTGCAGACGCTGGGCGGAGCGCAGCTATCGCCGACGTCGGCGCTGGAGCGCGGTTGGCACGCGACCGCTCCTGTTGGGTCGACGATTTTGCACTCGCGGTCCGGTTCGGTTTCGCAGCCGCTACCGTCGAGCGGGTCACAGGTGCCGACCGGGAAGCAGAGCTCGAGGTCGGCCGAGATGACCTCACCACCGGCGCGCACGTCGACGCTGCGGATGCAGCTCTCGCCCTCGTCGCAGGCCGTCCAGTCGCCGCCACAGCATTGCTTGTGACACGTACCGAGCGCACAGTAGAGCCCGCGTGCGCAGTCGCGTTGCCCAGTGCAGGCCTCGCCCGACGCCGCCATGCCGACCGGCTCGCAGCCGGGGTGCACTTCTGGGTCCGTCGCGTTGAACTGCGGACGGCACGCCTGGTCGTTCGGGCAGCCCGCTTGCGTTTGGTAGTTGCAGTCCCCGGCGGCACACGCGGCCGGGCCGTCTGGCGGTGACTCGAGCTCGAGCGAGGTGTCGACGAGCAGTTTGGTGCAGGTTGGCGTGGGGGTCTGGGTGCTGGTCGAGTCTGCCGAGCCACACGCGGTGCCCCACCCCATGGCTAGACAGAGCCGGAACGCCGACCGGAATCTGGTTGCTTGCATTTCCCTGTCCTTCGGTTGCCGCACGAACTGGGCTCATTCAAGCACGTTGGCGCTCCGGGCCCCCACGTTGGGCGGCACAATTACAAACTTGCACTTCCGGTCCAGCCGCCGAGGCGCCATACAGCCCACCAGCACATGAGCTTAAATGTCGGCGACCAGGCCCCAGAGTTCGAAGTGACCGCGCGCGAGGGCGGGCGCGACCGCGTGTTGTCGCTGCGTGGCATCTTGGCCGAAAAATACCTGGTGCTGTATTTTTACCCGCGCGACTTTACCGCCGTGTGCACGCGCGAGGCGTGCGGTTTCCGCGATAGCGAGCTTTGCGCCAGCGACACCGAGGTCGTGGGCGTCTCGGTCGACGACGCGGCCACGCACGACCGCTTCGCGCAGGAGCACGCCATCAAGTTTCCGCTCGTGCCCGATCCGCAGCGGCTGCTGGCCCGACGCTACGGCGCGACGTCGCTGCTGCGCGACGTGTTGGGCGTCTCGGCGCGAATCACCTACGTTATCGACCGCACCGCTAAAATTGTGGGGGTTTTTGACAGCGAGCTGCGAGCCAGTCAACACGTGGACGGCGCGCGCTCGACCATCCAGCGCCTGCGCGGGGCGCGCCCTTAAGCCCGCCCGGGCGGCGGCCGTCTTGCCGTTCGGCGGCGCCATGAACCATCGTACCTATCGAGCCGACGACCAGCTCAACGAGCTAAACGACCGAGACGACATGTGGGGCCCGCTGTTGTTCTTGCGGCCCGCGCGGCACCAGCCGCTGTCGCTCGTTCGCGTGGTCACCCTCTCGACGCTGCTGGGTGGGTTCTTCGGCATGCTCGGCAACGTCATACTCGGGCTCATGTTGAATATCGGGGCCAGTGGTCGGCCGTCGGTGTTTTTGATGCCGGCACTGCTGACGGGCATGTACTTGGTGTGTGGCCAGCTCAGCTTGGTGGCGGCCTGGAATCGTCGCGCGCGGCAGCTGTCACGCCGCTTGGATTGGGCGGAGCTGACGGGACGCCCGCTTCCGCCACGCCGCGACCAACAAGCCGCCGACTAGCGAGCCCGTGGCGTCGTCGTGCGCGAGCCGTCGAGTACGTCATGGTGTTCAGTCGCAAGAGCCGTTGGGACAGCTGCAGGCGCCTTCTACGCACTTGGCCAAGCGATACACGCAGTCGCCGTCGCTGGCGCACAGCACGGGGCTGCAGTCGGCGGAGACGAAGCTGCTAGCGCTACCGCGGCAGCAAGCGGGACAGTTCTGAATGGCAAAGCTCTCGCTGTCGACGCTCAGCTCGAAGCATGGCTTCGATTCAGCAGAGCAGCGCTTGGTCTCGCCTTCGCAGGTGACGGACTCGCTGACTGGCGCGGAGGTTGGGCTGGTTTTGGCGAGCTTGGCGTGGCACGAGCGGCCCGCGCCGTCGGTGAAATCGTGCTCTTCGTCGCTGGTTGCTTTACCGGAGCTGCAGCCGAGCGATAGCCCTGCAAGTAGCGCTGCGATTCGGAGCATCGAGGTCCGCCCTACTGACGCTCGCCGCTTCATGCCGACATGATGTCGTGAGTGTTTCCGTTTTACAAGCGGTGGGGCGTCATAGTTGGGGGGCTCGACGCTGCGTCCAGCGTTTCGCGCACCTTGCGCGTCAGGCTGCTGGGCGTGACGGGTTTTTGCAGGAAAGGCACGCCTTGGTCCAGCACGCCGTGGCGCAAGATGGCGTCGTCGGTGTAGCCCGACATGAATAGCGTTTTGGTCGTCGGGCGTAGCACGCGGATGCGCTCGGCCAGCTCGCGCCCGTTCATCTGCGGCATGACCACGTCGGTCAGTAGCAGGTCGATGGGCAGCAGTGAGGTTTCGCAAATCTTCAGCGCCTCTTCGGGGCCGCTAGCCGTCAAGACCGCGTAGCCGCCGCGCTCCAGAGTGCGCTTCACGATCGCACGCACTTGAGCTTCGTCTTCGACCAGCAGGATGGTTTCGGTGCCGCCTTGGGGTAGCTCGGCTGGAGCCTGGGGCAGCGCGTCGCGGTCGGCCCGCGGTAGGTACACCTTAAAGGTCGTGCCGTGTCCGACCTCGCTGTAGACCCAGACGTTGCCGTGGCTTTGCTTGACGATGCCGAAAACGGTCGAAAGGCCCAGACCCGAGCCTTGCCCCAAAGGCTTGGTCGTGAAAAACGGCTCGAAAATGTGCTGTTGCGTGGCGCGGTTCATGCCCAAACCCGTGTCGCTCACGCTCAGCATCACGTGCGGGCCCGGTACGACGGCGAAGTGGTCGGCGGCGTAGCTCTCGTCCAGCTCGACGTTGCTGGTAGCGATCGTGAGCTTGCCGCCGTTGGGCATTGCGTCGCGAGCGTTGACGACCAAGTTCATCACGACCTGTTCGATTTGCCCCGGATCGACCTTCACGGCGCCGAGCGCTGCGCCGGGCACGAAAGCCAGCTCGATTTGTGCGCCCACCAAGCGCCCCAGCATGCGACCGATATTTTCGACGATGCCGTTCAAGTCCACGATTTTTGGAGCAAGCAGTTGCTGGCGAGTGAAAATCAGCAGTTGCCGTACCAAGTCGGCGGCGCGCTCACCCGCAAGCTTGATCTCCTTGATTTCTTCACGACCAGGTCCCTGTGCGGGCAGCTCTACCAGCAGCTCCTCGGCGTAACCCAGCACCACGCTCAGCAAGTTGTTGAAGTCGTGCGCAATGCCAGCCGCCAGGCGGCCTACGGCTTCGAGCTTTTGCGATTGGCGCAGCTGTTCTTCGCTACGTTGCAGCGCTTCTTCGGTGGCTTGGCGGGCGTTCACCTCCTGCGCCAACACCTCGCTGGCGAGCGCGACGCGCCCTTGCAGCTCGTGGTGTTGCCCGCGCAGCTGCTCGTTGGCCAGCTGCAGCTCTTGCGCGCGCGCGAACAGCTCGCGCTCCATTTGTGTGACCTGTGAGCGGAGCTGGTCGGTCTCGGCCCTAGCTTGCTTGCCCTTGGATTGCAGGCGAACAAGTTCAGTGACGTCTTCGACGCGGTGAATGATGTAGGCGACCCGCCCTTCGCGCAGCACGGGCGTGTTGACCGGGCTCCAGTGGCGTTCCTCGAAACCGCCGCCCTCAGCCTCGGGTCGACGAATGTCGTATTTTTGGACGGCCATCGTGTCCGGCACACCCTGCGCCAGCACGCGCTCCAGCGAGCCGCGAAGATTGCTGACGCCGTCGGCCGCGACTTCTTCGGGGTTGTCCGGGAAAACGTCGAACAGCCCGCGCCCCAAGATCTGCGAGCGTTGCGTCATGGTCGCGCGTAGATACGCATCGCTGACTGCCACGATCGAAAGCTCGCGAGTCAGCACCAGGTAGGGTGTTGGCGCTTGTTCGAACAGTTCCCTGAAGTCCAGATCGGCGGCTGACAAAAGCTTGCACAAGCATAGCTCGCGCTGCCGGGCGTTCGCCAACCTCCGATAAGGTGCAAATGGCGACACCAGCCAAGTGGTTGGGCTTCACGGTCGTGGTCGAGCGTAGCGAAGTTGTACCAGGCCGGACTCGTACGACTTGCTATTCTCTAGGATGAGGCGTTGCTCCGGCACTTCGGCGCCGAACAGCGCTACACCCTGCCCGAGCAGCACGGGCACGATGGAGAGCGTCAAATCGTCGATTAATCCGTCGGCTAGGAATTGGCGGATCACGGCGCCGCCGTCTACGTACAGGCGTTGAGCGCCGGAAAGCCCCAGCTGCTCGACCAGCGCGCCCGGGGCACCAGCGAAGAATTGCTCACCATGCACGGACGGGGCTTCACGGTGGGTCAAGACCACGCAGCGCTTGCCCGCGTATGGCCAATCTGAAAACGCGAGCGCGGTCTCGTAGGTATTTCGACCGATGACCAAAGCGTCGACGCTGCCGAAAAAATCGGCGAAGCCGTAGTCTTCGTTGGGTTGCTCGACCAACGTCAGAAAATCGAAGGTGCCGTCCGGGCGGGCAATGTAGCCGTCGAGGCTGGTGGCGATGAAGACGGAACAACGCGGGCGCTGCATGGCCGGCGACCTTAGCCAACTTTACGTCAGTGCGGAGTCCAATGCGGTACGCCCAGCAACAAACCGTCGGAGACACCGATGCGGTAGGCCAAGAACAAGCCGAAGGCGATGCTGACCACGCCCGTTACGCGCGCCAGCAGTTGTCCGGCGTTGTCGAAACGGCGCGAAAGGGCAGAGATGGGCAGCGCCATGGCCAACGTCAGCAGCATCATGCCGGCCAGCGTCCCGGCCCCGAAGATGGCCAGGTAAAGCAGCGCCATGCTGGCGCTCTTGATAGTGGTGAGCACCAGCAACGCGACGGCGGCCGAACCGGCCAACCCGTGCACGACGCCGATGACCAACGGTCGTAGCGACACGTGCACGTGGGGGTGTTGGACCGGCGTTTCGTCCAGCTCGCTGCCGTGCTCGTGCTCGTGGCCGTGCGCCACTTGCTTGATGCGCGTCAGCGCGCCGCTCAAGTTCATGGCGCCGAGCACGATCAGCATCATGGCGACAGACATTTCCATCGATAGGCCGAGGCGCGGGGGAATGACCCAGCCGAACAGCACGATGGCGCCACCGACCGTCAAGATGGTCGCGCTGTGCCCGAGCCCCCACAGCGCACCGACCCACACAGCCGCCCGTGCGCTGCGGGCGCGGCTCACGATCGTCGTCACGGCGATCACGTGATCGGAATCGGTCGCGTGGCGCATGCCAAGGAAAAAACCGAGCGCGAGGATGGCGAAAAGGGTCATGAGCCGAGCGGGCGGTTAGCTTAACCCGTAGCGTTTAAGCTTGTCCAAGAAGGTCGCGCGCGAGAGCCCCAGCTGCCGGGCGGCCTCGGATTGGTTGCCGCCAGTGGCCGACAAAGCCTGGGTCAACAGCGAGCGCTCCAGGCGTTCGACGCGTTCTCGAAACGAGCCGCCTTCGGGCGCTGGTGCGGCCGTGGGCTCGTCCAGTAGAGCTTTACCGAGTGGGCCCCCATCGCTGAGCGCGACCAGCCGCGTGACGGTGTTCTCCAACTCGCGCACGTTGCCCGGATAGCTGCGCGCGCTGAGCGCACTCAGCAAGGCCGCGTCGAGCGTGACCCCTTCCAGCCCGAAGCGCTCCGCCGCGCTACGCGCGAACACTTCGGCCAACAGCGCGATGTCTTCGCGCCGCTCTGCCAAGGGCGGCATGGTGAGCTCCACGACGGCCAGGCGATACAGCAAGTCTTCGCGGAAGCGACCGGCTTTGACCTCGGCACGCAAATCGCGGTGCGTGCAGCTGACGACTCGCACGTCTACCTGGGTGACGGCGCCGCCAACGGGTTGAATTTCACCGAACTGCAGCGCGCGCAGCAGCTTGGGCTGCAGCTTGGCCGGAAGCTCGCCCACTTCGTCCAACATCAACGTGCCGCCGTCGGCTTGCGCGAAGTAGCCCTTGTGCGGAGCCGCGGCGCCCGTGAAAGCGCCGCGCGCGTGCCCGAACAGCTCGCTCTCGGCCAGCTCTGCCGCGATGGCGGCACAGTTGAAGCGCACGAAGGGCGCACGGTGTCGTTCACTGCTGGTGTGCAGCAAGCTGGCCAGCAGCTCTTTGCCGCTGCCGGTCTCGCCTTGGACCAACACCGGTACGTTGCGGCTCGCCAGCTTCAGGGCACGATCGAGGGTGCGCCGAAACGCCGGCGCGCGGCCGACGAAAGGTCGCCCCAGCAGGGAAGAGGCCGCTGCTCGCCGGGCCTCGCGGCGGAGGCTGCTGGCCTCGAGCGCCCGCGCCACGACTGCCTCCAGCTCGTCGAGCTCGAACGGTTTGGGCAGGTAGTCGAAGGCGCCCTCTTTGATGGCGCGCGCGGCCAGCCTTTCGGAGCCGCGCGCCGTGAGCAACACCACCGGCAGCTCTGGCTGTTGGCGCTTGAGCCGTGCCATCAGCCCCAGCCCGTCCAGCTCGGGCATGGCAAAGTCGGTCAGCAACAGGTCGACGTCCTCGAGCTTGCCCAAATCGCCCAGCGCCGCGGCCTCCACGCCGCTGCTCGCCGAGAGCACCTCGTGCCCGCGCTCTTCCAGCACTTCCCGTAGCAAGAACAGCACCGAGCTCTCGTCGTCGACGATCAGTACCTGGGCCATCCTAGCTCGCCTCCGCGCGTCGCCCAGTCATGCCGAACGGTAGCTCGAGGACGGCCCGTACGCCTTTCCCGGGCTCGCTTTCGATGCGCAGCGCGCCGCCGTGTTGACGCAGCACGCTCTCGGCCAGCATCACACCCAGTCCGGTGCCACCCTCGCTGGCCGAGGCAAATGGCTGGCCCAGCCGGGCGTGGAGCTCGGGGCTCAGGCCGGGGCCGTCGTCGGTGATGGTCAGGCGTGCGCGCTCGCCAGCACGAGCGGCGTGGAGCTGAATGTGGCCGCCGCGCGGCAAGGCCGTGATGGCGTTCAAAACCAAGTTGAGGACGGCGTCGCGCAAGCGCTCGCGATCGGCCAGCACCTCCAAGTCTTCGCCCGAAATGCGCAGCGTGAGCCCCTTTTCCAACACACGCGCTTCCACGACGCCCACTGCATCGGCGAGCAATGCGTGGAGCTTGACCGAGCCGAGCTTCAGGTCGCTGAGCGGTCGCGCAAAGCTCAAATAGTCTTGCAGCACCGCCAGCGCTCGGTCCACCTCGGTCACGACCACGGCCAGGCGCTGCTTATCGCGCTCGTCGTCAACGTGTCGCTGCACCAGTTGTACTAGGCCGCGCGCGGCCGTCAGCGGGTTCTTCACCTCGTGCGCTACCTGCGCACCCAAGTGCTCCACGCTCGCTGCGCGCCGCTCGGCTTCTTGCAGCGTGTCGGAGCGTAGCCTGTCGAGCTCGGCCGCGACGCCGGCGTGGGCGTCCACGAGGCCGATGACTCCGACTGCTAGCAGGGCCAGCGAAGCCGCGCTGCTGACGCACAGCATGCCGCGCAGCGCGGCGCTCGGTAACTGCGGAAACGCCTGGAGCGGTCCAGTCAGCCCCAGCAACGAGAAGAGCAGGACTGTCTCGCCGAGCAACAGCCAGCTTTGGCGCGCTCGCCCAAACGCGGCAAAGCCAACGACCGCAGGCGCGAACAACAACGGCAAGATGGGGCTGGTGATGCCTCCGCTGAGCATGGCGCCCAGGCCCAACGCCAGCAGCGTCAGCACCAGCGAACCTTGCAGCCAAGCTTCGGTCAGCGGGCGGCGAGCCAGCCGCCAAGCTTCCGCGCAAAACGCCGCCAGCGTCGTCGCGAACGCTGCCGCCAGCGCCACCTTCTGCGGCATAGGCGCCGCTGACGCAGACAACAGCGCGACGTTTCCAAGCGCCGCAAGCCCCGCGATGCGCGGTCGCAAGCGCAAGAAGCGCTGCCCCACGCGTAAGCGCTCACGGCGCTGCAAGAGCTTTAGGCTGCTCGACATGTCGTCCACGTTACGGCGACTGTCGGAAAACCGACAGCTGTCGGCAGGACGGCAGCCGCACCGCCCGAAACTAGCCCAGAAATTCGCGCGCGAGCTCATGCGCCTGGGCTTGGTGCAGCTGGCATGCCGCGTGCTGTACGGCGGCGCATGACACCTCGAAGTTCAAGTCTGGTCTACCTGGGGATCCCCGGACTTGCGTTGTGTATGGTCGCGCTGGTGGGTCTTGCCGTCCTCTGCATGACGGGTCGGCGCCCTGCCGGCTGGTTCGCGCTCGGCGCCGCGCTTTGGCTCGCGCTCTCGGCAGTGCTTGCGCAAAGCGGCTTTCTGTCGAGCGGCAGCAGCTTTCCGCCGCGCACCTTGGTGCTGCTGCTGCCCACGCTGTTGCTACCACTGCTGCTCGGTCTTTCGCGCATCGGGGCCCAGCTGGCCAACGCGCCGCTGACGCTGCTGGTACTGTTTCACGCGTTCCGATTGCCGCTCGAGCTGCTCATGCACCGGGCAGCGGTCGAGGGCACGATGCCGCCACAGATGAGCTACACCGGGCTGAACTTCGACATCGTGACCGGTGCCACGGCGCTGTTGGTGGCCGCGTTGTCTTGGCGCGGCTTGGCGCCACGCTGGCTGCTGCTCGCTTGGAACACGCTCGGTACCGCGCTGTTGGTCGTCATCGTCGGCATCGCGGTGGTGTCGCTGCCGGCGTTTGCCGCGTTCGGCAACGAGCCCGCTAGGCTGAACACCTGGGTCACGCATTTCCCCTTCGTTTGGCTGCCGACTGGCCTCGTGAGCGCTGGGGTTTTGGGCCACGTGCTGCTGTGGCGGCGGCTGCTGGCGTGTGGTATGCGCGGCCGTGCTTTCGTGCCTGTTTCCTGAGTCCCGAGTCGGTCGTGAGTCCTCGCATCATGGAGGCCAACCGTGAGCGCGACGCTGTCCAAGGTCGTGGTGGTGGGCGCTTCGTCGGGCATGGGCGAGGCCATGGCGCGCCAGCTGGCCCAGGCGGGCGCCGACGTAGCCATCGTGGCCCGCCGCGAAAGCGAGCTGACGCGGCTGGCGGCTGAGCTGCCGGGCAAGCTGCGCCCGTACGTGCACGACGTCGGCAACGTGGACGAAGTGCCGGCGCTGTTCGAGCGCATCGAGCGCGACCTGGGCAAGATTGACTGCTTGATCTACGCCGCCGGCGCCATGCCCAAAATCGACGAGGGCGAGTACTCGTTCGAGAAAGATCGCGCGATGGTCAGCGTGAACTTGCTTGGCGCCATGGCCTGGATGAACCAAGCGGCGTCGCGCTTCGAGGCCGCCAAAGCGGGCACCATTTTGGGTATTTCGAGCATTGCCGGGGAGCGTGGTCGCCGCGGGAACCCCGGCTACTGCACGACCAAGGCGGCGCTTTCGACCTACTTGGAGTCGCTACGCAATCGCTGTTCGCGCTACGGCGTGAACGTCGTCACCATCAAGCCGGGCTTCGTCGACACGGCAATGACGCGCGGCATGAAGGGGCTGTTTTGGCTGATTTCCGCCGAGACCGCGGCCAAGCAATCGCTAGCGGTGGCCCGCAAAGGCACGAGCAAAGCGGCCTTCGTGCCCGCGCGTTGGGGTCTGGTCGCGCTTATCGTGCGCTGCCTGCCGTCCTTCGTCTTCCGTAAGCTGAACTTCTGAGGCGAGCTCGAGACGGCATGAAGGTCGTGCTCTGGCTGCCAAACACCATCCGCGCCTTCGAGCCGCAGGCCGAGCAATTGGCGCGACTGCGAGCGCAGTATCCACAGCACGACCTCGTGGTCGCGCGTGAAGAGCACGAGTTTTTGCAGCAGCTGCCCCACGCGGAGGCTGCGTTGGTGTGGAAGTTCTCCGCCGCTTGGTACGAACCAGCAAAAGCGCTGCGTTTCGTCGCTACGCCAGCCGCCGGCCGCGAAAGGGTGCCGCCCGACCCGAGCGGGCGCGTGCGCGTGCTGCACGGCGCCTTTCACGGCAAAATCATGGCCGAGTCGCTGCTAGGCATGTTGCTGTTCCATGCGCGGCGCTTGGACTTGGCAGTGGCCGACCAAAGGGCGCGCCGCTACGAGCGCGAGCAGTACTCGACGACGCGGCGGCTCGCTGGGCAACGAGCGCTGATCGTCGGCTACGGCGCGCTGGGGCGCGAGTGCGCGCGGCTGCTGAAGGCCGTGGGCCTGCGCGTGGTCGGCGTCAAACGTCAGGCAGCCGTCGACGCCGCACCCGCAGACGCCGTTTACCCGCTAGCCGACTTGCCGCGGCTGTTGAGCGAAGCCGACCACGTCATCGTGACGTTGCCGGCCGACACCGGCACCGATCACATGTTCTCCGAGCAGGCGTTTCGCGCCATGCGGCCGAGCGCAGGCTTCTACAACTTGGGTCGCGGCAACGCGGTCGATGAAAAAGCGCTGCTGCACGCTCTGGAGGCGGGGCAGCTGGCTCACGCCTTTTTGGATGTCTTCGAGCATGAGCCTTTACCCGCCGATTCCCCGCTGTGGAGCGCGCCCAACTTGGCGCTCACGCCGCACGCTTCGGCCATCAACGCCGAGTACCTCGATCTGTGGTTCGAGGAGTTGACGGGCGAGCTGTCGAACGGCTGAGCCGCAAGACGCCGCTCAGCCGGGCAGCGTGTAGCCGACTTGTCCGACCCGTAGCGACTCGGGTTGAGGCTCGAGCTCCCCTGACGTGAGGGCCAGTTTGTAAGCGTGGCAGCGGTCGATGAAAACGTGCGAGCTCTTCGGCATGGGCACGCGGGCGCGAGTGATGGCCAGCACCAGCTCGCGCGTGTTGGCCAGCAGGCGCCGCCCACGCTCGAGCAGCAGGCGCTCGGCGTCGCTGGTGGCGCGCTCGGGGTCGTAGCCGCTCAGCTTCTCACCCGCGACCACGAAATCGGCCCAAACCTCGAATATGTCCGGATCGTCGCGCAGCGTTTCGCAGTTGATTTTGGCGGCCTTGGCGAAGTTCCAAATCGAGCTTTCGATGCCGGCGAACAGCGGCTGCGCGTTGAACGTGTCGTAGGCGGCCTCCGCGATTTCGTCGATGCAGCGCATCGTCATGGCGATTTTTATGTAGCGGCTTTCGTAGAATTTCTCGATTGGGTAAGCGAAGGCTTTGAAAGGCTCGCCCCAAAGCTCGTCGATGCCCTCGTCGCCGCTGCGATGCAGGACGGTCTTGCCTAGCTCCAGCGCTTCCTGCAAGTGCTGCCCGCATTGGCGCATCAGCGCGTTGTCGGACTGAATGCGAATGCCCGCCGCCTCCAGCTCGACCAACTTGGTGAAGATGTCGGTCGCGCGATTGACCAGGGCGCCGGCCAGCATGGCGCCTTTGACGCGCTTCTTGGCGGGGTCGGCTTCGGAGTCGTAGGCGGCGCGGGCGTCGTCTGCGCGCGCGCCCGGGATGTTGATGCCTGGCTCGGTGTGCTGAAACAGCCGCCGAGTCATGGCGTCGATCAGCTGGCGCTTGGCTTGCCAGCGGTCGCCGGGCACGTCGTAGGCGCGAATCCAGTAGCCGTCGTAGAAGATACGGCGTTGTCCGTTGATAACGCGCTCGGTGCCTTGGGCGAGCTCGGGTTCCATGCTGGCGAGCGTGACTTAGCGCGCCTCGAGCCTGCCGTCACGCCACACGGCGGAAACACGGCTACGTGGTTTGGAGCGCCGCCAGCGCCTCATCCAGCGCTGCCACGACTGTCTCGATTTCGGACACTGCGTTCGGAAAGTGGGGCGCGAAGCGTAAAAGCCCGTCCGGCATGCTGGCGTAGACGCCGCGCGCGCGCAATTCCGTCACGACGTCGGCCGCGCTGACGCCGGTTGGCGGCTCGAGCGAAAGGATGCCCGAGCGACGATCGGCCGCCTGCGCTCGGCGGCTGCGGAACCCCCGCGCCTCGACCTGCGGTTCGAGCTCATCGAGGTAATGGTTCACGTGCGCGTGGATGGCGCTGGGCGAGAGCACCAGCAGCGGGTCGATGGCGGCTTCTAGGGCCGCGAAGCCCAAGGTGCTGGAGGAGCCACCTTCCAGCATTTGCAAGCTCGGTTTGACGGGTCGGTCGTAGCGAAGCTCGCCCGGCCCCGCGAACAGAAAGCGCGTGCCGTCTTCGTGGCTCAGCCAGCCGGCGGTGCGAGGTTTCAGCGCGCGTGCCCGCTCGACGGGCGCGTACATGAAGCCCACGCCTTCGGGGCCAAGCAGCCACTTGTGCGCGCCGGTCACTAGGTAGTCGACGCCCAGCTCCACCACGTCGAGCGGGACGACGCCGCACGCCTGAATCGCGTCGACGCACAGCTCTGCGCCGTGGCGCTTGCACAGCTCGGCAATGCGCAGAAGCGGCATCTTGAGGCCGGTTTGAAACTGCACGGCGCTGATAGCTACCAGCCGCACGCCCTCTTCCAGGAGCGTGGCCAACGGCCGCAAGAACGAGTCTTCGTCTTCGATGGCGCGCGCCATGGGCACGAAATCGATGCGTAAGCCGAACAGCTCGGCCGCGTGTTGCCACGGGCTCACGTTGGCTGGAAATTCGCCCTCGAACAGCACGATGCGCTCGCCGGTTTGCCAGGGCAGGCACAAGGCCAAATCGCTGATGCCGCGCGTGGTGCCGCTGATCAACGCGATGTCCGAGGCCGGGGCGCCTACCAGAAGTCCCAACTTTCCGCGCAGTCGCTCGCGCTGCTCCAGCCACTCGAAAAAGGCCACGTTGCCGCGTTCCGCATAGCCGTCCAGCACGCGGTTCACGCTAGCTTTTACCAAGCTGGAGACCGGCGCCGTCGCCGCGTATGCGAGGTAGGCGCTGGCTTTCAAGTCGGGGTACAGGCTGCGATCGCCGAGCGCAATGTGCGGTGCAGTCACTTGAGGCTTTTCTCCGTCTCCGACTGCAGCATGCGCTCCATGCGCAGCAGCTCGCCTACCGACCAAGCTTGAAAGGGACAACCGCGCGGAAGATGCGGTGCCTCGGCGTCGGCGATTTCGCTGACGTGGCCGATGCCGGCGTGCTCGAGGTGGCGGCGGAGTGGCGCGACGAAACGGGCTTTGGCTTCGGCCTTGGCCTCGGTCGTGTTTCCGCGCACTTTCAGCCACGCCTCCATGAACGGACCGAGCAGCCAGGCCCAAACGGTGCCCTGGTGGTAGGCACCGTCGCGCTCGAGCACGCCGCCGGTGCAGTGTGGGTGGTAGTCCACATGCTGGCGCTCGAGCGAACGGAGACCGAGCGGGGTGTACAGCTCGCGCTCGACCGCGTCGACGACCGAACGCGCTTGCTCCGGTGACAGCAAGTCGACCGACAAGCCGCCGGCGGCGAGAATTTGGTTCGGCCGACACGCGGCGTCGACCGCTCCGGGCACGTGATCGACGTCGACCACGTCGAACAACATGCCACGCTTCGCGTTCCAAAACCGGTTGGCGAACGCTGCGCGCGCGCGCAGAAGTAGCTCACTGAACGCGCTGTCCAGCGCCGCGACGTGCGTCAGCGCGTTGAGCCAAAGTGCCTGAATTTCGACGGCTTTGCCGCGTCGAGGCGTCACCACCCAGTCCCCCACCTTGGCGTCCATCCAAGTGAGCTGCACGCCCGGCGCGCCCGCCGACAAGAGTCCGTCGGCGTCGGCGGCGATGCCGTAGCGCGTGCCGCGTGCGTAGCCGGTCACGATTGCGAGCATGGCTTGCGTTAGCTGTTGGCGGTCGCCCGGCGTGAGCACGTCTTGGCGAAGCAGCTCGTGCGCCGTGACGATGAACCAGAGCGAGGCGTCTACCGAATTGTACTCGGGGGGCTGGTCGGCGCTGTCGGAAAAGCGATTGGGCAACATACCATCGGAGACTACGCTTGCCCATTCGCACAGAATGGCGCGCGCGGTCTCGAAATCACCGCGCGCGAGGCACAAGCCGCGCAGCGCGATGAACGTGTCGCGGCCCCAATCGCCGAACCACGGATAGCCGGCGATGATGCTCTTGCCTTCGCCGCGCCGCACCACGTAAGCCGACGCTGCGCGCTCCAACACATCGGGCGTTTGGCTGCGGCGCTCGAGCTCGCCGCGCCGCAGCAATTGAACGAAGGCCGCGGCGCCCTCGATGGGCACGGCCAGGGCACCGGCAACTTCGCCCTGCAAAAGCCACCAAAATTCGCGCTTTTCGTAGTCCAATTCCAGCTCGAGCACGCCGGGCGTGGCCAAGTCTTCGACTGCGTCGAGCCCGCGTGCGGCTTCTTCGCTGTAGTAGAAACGGCGGTACCAATCAGCTGCGGCTTCAAAGCGCGCGTTGCTCAAGCTTTGCACGGCGGGCGCGCCCGGGTACGGCGTGAAGCGCACTAGCTCGCCCTGCTGTTGGGCCCCGAAATTGAAGTCCGGGTTCTCTTGATGCAAGGCGTGAAAGTCGCGCCCCGACAACAACGGGCGCACCCGCAGCTTGACGGCTTCGTCGAACGGCTCGGCGAGCCGAAAGCGCAGCGCTACGGCAGGCCTGCCATGTGGAACGAACAGCTCGACCTCCAGCACCGGCCCTAGCGACGTGCGTAGCCGCCAGCTGGGCCACGGATCGCACGTGAAGCGCTCCACGACGGCGTCGCGGTCGTTCACGTAGCCGCCGGCGTAAACTTGCGGCCACAGCTCCGCCCGGCCTCGCGAGGTTTCGAGCCACGCCACGAAGCCTTGCACCAGCAGCCGTCGATCTTGCGGGGGCTTCCGCGCGCACAACAGTAAGCCGTGGTAGCGACGCGTCCGGGTGCCGGCGCGCGTGCCGCTAGCAAACCCGCCCAGGCCGTCGGCTTCGAGCCACTCATCCGCGCTGAAATCTTGCGCTGCGCTATCCATGGCGAAGAGGCAGCCTAGCCCATGCCGTCAGGACCGGGAATTGGCGGGATTTCCAGGTGCGCGCTTTGACACGAGGGAAGGCCTTCCGCTACACGCGCTCGGGTGAGCCTCCTCGTCGCTGCTTTGCTGGGCTTGGTCGAAGGTCTGACGGAATTTCTACCGGTGTCGTCCACCGGTCACCTGATTCTCGTCAGTCAATGGCTGGGGTCGGTCGACGAAGGGGCAAAGTCTTTCGACATCGTGATTCAGCTCGGCGCGATCTTAGCCGTCGTGGTGCACTATCGGCGCCTGTTCGCCGAAAAGCTGCGCGGCTTGGTAGCAGGCGACGCCGCTTCGCTGCGGCTGTTCGGCGCGCTGGGCGTTGCCTTCGTGCCGGCAGCCGTCGCAGGACTCCTTTTGGGCACGACCATCAAGCGGCTGCTGTTCGGCCCGCTGCCCGTCGCGGTAGCGCTGCTGATCGGCGGCGTCGTGATGATCGTCGTCGAGCGGGTCAGAAAAGCGCGCAACGTCCAAGGCGAATCGGGCACCGAGCACGTGACGTTGAAGCGTGCGTTCATCATTGGCTGCGGACAATGCTTCGCGCTCTGGCCTGGCATGTCGCGCTCCATGACCACCATCGTCGCGGGGCAACTGGCGGGGCTCTCGACCGCGACGGCGGCCGAGTTCTCGTTCTTGTTGTCGGTGCCCACGTTGGGCGCGGCTACCGTGTACGAGCTCTACAAGTCGGGTCACCACTTGGCAGAGGGCGTGGGCGCGCCCCAGCTGGCGACGGGCTTGTTGGTTTCGTTCCTGGTCGCTTGGCTGGTCATCGCGGCCTTTGTTCGCTACCTGGGCCGCCGCGGGCTGGAACCGTTCGGCTACTACCGTATTGCCCTCGCCATCGTCGTTCTCGCGGTTTCGTGGTAGGCGATCTTGTGGCGCTTCGGCGAGGCGCGTAGCATCGTGCGTTTGAAGTCGAAGGAGAGAGTCACATGTCGCTGAGGAAAGAGGGTTTTCTCGCTGTGGTTGCCGTGGCTCGCGCGGACGGGTTGCTCCGAGCGGACGAATCCCGAGGCCTGTTGGGCGCCGCCAAAGAGGTCGGGCTGTCCGAGGCCGAGCTGGGCGAGGTGAAGGCTGCGCTCGACCAAGGGCTGGAGCTCGAGTCGCTGGACTTGAGCGTCTTGAGCGGCTCGGAGCGAGCGTTGACGTACGCGTTCGCCATGTGGCTCGCCAAGGTGGACGGCGTCGTGAACGCCGAGGAGTTGGCGACGCTGCGCAAGCTGGGCGCGCAGCTCGATCTGCCCGAACCCAAGCTCAAATCGGCGGCTTCGGCGGCGTTCGACATCACCTGCCTGCCTGGCGGCAATCGCCCCGAGAAGTTCGAGTTCTCGAAGCTCGAAGCGCGCCTGACCGAGAAGCTGCCCGCGTTGATGTCGCAGAAGTGACGAAAGGCGCCGCTCAGGGCGCCTCCAGCAACTCCACGTCGTCGAAATCTTCGTCGCTAGACGCGCAATCGGCTGGCTGCTTTTTGCGGTGTGGGATAGATCTTCCGCCGTGCTCTACCTCTCGATCCTATTCCTGCACTTCATCGGCCTCGCGCTGGCGCTCGGCACCAGCTTCGCCATGCTTACCCTGGGCAAAGCCGGGCAGGACCTGGCACCGGAAGAGCGCTCCAAGTTCATGCAGCGCTGCGCTGCGCTGCGCAAGAACGGCAGCTACGGCCTCGCGCTTTTGATCTTGAGCGGCGTGGCCCTGTTCGTTCTGCGCGGGCCTCGGGCGGTGTTCGCTTGGGGCGGGCCGGCGTTTCACCTCAAGCTCACGTTGGTAGTCATCCTGTGCGGAGTTTTTGGCTACATGCAGGTGCTGCTGAAGAAGGTCCGCGTAGCCGGCGGTGGTCCCTTGATGGCCAAGTTGCCGAAGGTCAGCATGCTCATGCTGGGCCTCAGCGTCGCCATCGTGGCGTCGGCGGTAGCGGCCTTCAAGTGAGTCTGCCTGGTGCCCGCCTGCCGCTGACTCACAGGGCGGCCGGCAAGTAAATCTCGAAGGTCGTACCGTGCCCTGGAGCGCTGTCCACCGCGATGGCGCCGTCGTGAGCCTTGACGATGCCGTGCACGACCGCGAGCCCGAGGCCGGAGCCTTCGCCGGCGACTTTGGTGGTGAAAAAAGGCTCGAAGATGCGACTGAGCGTCTCGGCGCTCATGCCTTGACCGGTGTCTTGGACGGTCAGCCGCAAGTAGCTACGCGCCTCCACCAGGTCGGGCACCCGCCGCATCGAATCGGCCGTCGCCACCTGCTTCGACAAGCGCACCGTCAGCAGGCCCGTCTTGTTCATGGCGTGGGCCGCGTTCACGCACAGGTTCATGATGACCTGGTGGATTTGCACGGCCGCACCCAGCACCTCGGGCAAGTCGTCGTCCAGCTCGGCCCGCACCCGCAGCGTTGCGGGCAACGTCGAGCGCAGAAAGCGCAGCGCTTCGTCGACGATCGGTCGCATCGCGGTTTTGGTCCGCTCTTCACCCTTTTGCCGGCTGAAGGTCAGAATTTGGTGAACGAGGTCGCGCGCGCGGAGCGCGGCCGCGCGGAGCCCATCCACGTGCGAGCGCACCTGAGCCGGGTCTTCGGCGTCCAGGTCGATGAGATCGGTGTACGAAAAAATCGCCACCAGGATGTTGTTGAAATCGTGCGCAATGCCACCCGCCAAACGGCCCAAAGCCTCCAGCTTTTGGACGCGATTCAGGCGCTCTTCGAGCAAGCGCTGTGCGCTCACGTCGCGAATGGCGGTCACCCGAACGGGCTTGTCGGACCACTCGGCCATTTTGGCCTGCGCTTCGACCTCGATAGTCGTGCCGTCTTTGCGCAGCGCCAGGTGACGGTAGGGCGTTTCGCGTCCCGAGCGAATCGCGATCGCCACCGCCTCGCGCGACTCACTCGCCACCATTTGCGCGGCGTCCTTGCCCAGCAGCTCCGTGCGGTCGTAGCCGAGCAGGCGCGCCAGCTGGTCGTTCAGGTCCACGACGACGCCGCGCTCGGTGATGCAGATGCCCTCGAAGGATGCTGCAGTCAGCGCGCGAAAGCGCTGCTCGCTCACTCGAAGGGCGCCCTCGCGCTCTCGGCGCTCGGTGACGTCGCGCCAAATGCCTTGGTAGCGGCCGTCCGGCAGTTGCTTGGCGCTGACCTCGGCGGTGAACGTGGAGCCGTCTGTGCGGCGGATCTGCCACTCGTGCAGCACCCATTCACCGGCGCGAACGCGGGCGCGTGCTTCGGCCAAAATGTCTTGCTGCGCGTCGATGACGAAGTCGCGGATACGCTTGCCGATTACTTCCTCGCGCGTCACGCCCAGCATGCGTGCTCCGGACTCGTTCACGTCCAGGTAAACGCCGTCCGCGTTGGACAAGAAGATCCCGTCGGCAGCGTCCTCGACGACCTGTCGGTAGCGGTCTCCCGACGTGGGGGGGGTGCTGGGGCTGGCCGGAGCGGGTTTTGGCTCGGGCTGCGCTGTCAATAGCGCGACCAGCTCTTCGCGTGACAGATGCTCGTACGAAGACCCCATTAGCGGACCGGCGAGTGTATCCGACTTTTGGTGGTGCAGTTTTGTTGTCCGGGATGGCCCCTACAGCCCGAGCAGCTGCGTTCGGAGATTCGTTTTGCCCTGCCCGGCGCCTGGGCCGGATTGGGCCGAGGCCTCAAGGATGTCGCCGAATTGTGTAGGGAAGTCGCGACGCTGTTCGTTCGTTGGCTGAGGACTAGAGTTCAACCGTGCCTGAAGCGAAACCGACCGGAACACAGATTCTGGCTCTGACCAACAAGCGCCGTCGTCGCGCGCTCGTGCAAAAGGCCGTGATGGCGCTGCTGGCGTTGGCCGCCGTTGGCGCGTTCTTTTGGCAGCGCACGCTACGCAACAACACCAACGGCCCCAGCTACGTGACTGCTCAGGCCAAGCGCGCGCAGCTGCGCGAGATCGTCATGGCCACGGGTAAGTTCAAAGGTTTGGATTCGGTCGACGTCGGCGCGCAGATCTCCGGCCGTGTGGCAAAAGTTTTCGTGGACTTCAACGACCAAGTCAAAGCCGGGCAAACGTTGGCCGAAATCGACCCTGCGCAGCTGATGTCTCGCGTCGAACAATCACGCGCTCAGGTCAGCGCCGCAGACGCCTCGGTGCGGCTCGCCAAAGCGACGCTCCGGCAGTCGAAAGCGGCGCTGGCCCGCGCCGAGGACATGGTCGAGAAGGGTCTCATCGCCAGCAAGGACTTGGAGGCCGCTCAGGCCGACGCGGAGCGCGCCGAGGCGTCGGTCGGCTCGTCGCAATCACAAGCAACTCTGTCGCGCGCCTCGCTGAAGGACGCGGAGACCTCGCTGTCCTGGAGCACCATCAAGGCACCCATCGACGGCGTGGTTTTGGCCCGCTTGGTCGAGCCGGGGCAGACCGTCGCCGCGTCGTTGCAGTCGCCGGTGTTGTTCACGGTGGCCCGCGATTTGACGCAGCTTAGGCTGTACGTAGACATCGACGAAGCCGACATCGGCAAGCTGCGCGAAGGGCAGGCTGCCACGTTTACGGTTGGCGCGTGGCCTGCGCGCAAGTTCGACTCGAAGGTCGTTTCAGTGCACAACCTGCCGACAGCGGGTCAAGCCGTCGTTACCTATCAAGCCGTGCTTTCGGTGGACAACAAGGAGCTTTTGCTGCGACCGGGCATGACGGCCACGGCCAGCATCGTCACGTCCGATCGGGCGGACGTGCTTACGGTACCCGACGCCGCCCTGCGTTACTCGCCGCCCGCGGCTCCGAAGAGCAAGCCCAGCTCGTCTCCCTTCCTGCCTATGACCACGCCGCGCATGGGCGGCGGTCAGCGTCGCCAGGGCGGCGGCAACGGCGCGGCCAAGGCCGACGGCGCGGCCAACGCGGCGCGCGGTTCGGTGTGGGTGCTCGAAAATGGCGCACCCAAGCGCGTGGCAGTGCAAACCGGCGGCAGCGACGGGCAAAACACCGAGATCACCTCCGGGTTGATCAGCGACGGCACCGTCGTGATCACCGATCAGGAGCAACGGAGAGCACAGTGACGCCCGGAGCCCCATGTCCCAAGCTCGTAGTCTGATTGAGCTGTCTCAGGTTCACAAACACTACGGTGATGGTGAGTCCGAGGTGCGCGCCCTCGACGGTATCGATTTACGCATCGACCGCGGAGACTTCGTGGCCATCATGGGCTCGAGCGGCTCCGGCAAGTCGACGTGCATGAACATTTTGGGCTGCTTGGATCGGCCCACGGCGGGCGAGTACTACCTGGCCGACGTGCTGGTGACGGAGCTGCCCGGCGACGGCTTGACCCTGCTACGCCGTCATTACATTGGCTTCGTGTTTCAGGGCTTCAACCTGTTGGCTCGCACGAGCGCGCTCGAAAACGTGGAGTTGCCCTTGATCTATCGGCGCGTGCCGCGTGCCGAGCGTGAACAACGCGCGTTGAAGGCGCTGGCCCTGGTCGGGCTGGAGGATCGCGTTGATCACGCGCCGAGCCAGCTTTCCGGAGGTCAGCAGCAGCGCGTGGCCATCGCCCGAGCGCTGGTGACGGAACCCGACATTCTGCTGGCCGACGAGCCAACCGGAAATTTGGACTCGGCACGCACACAAGAGGTGATGGAGCTCTTGCGACAGCTCAACCGCGAGCGAGGCATCACCATCGTGATGGTTACGCACGAGCGCGACGTGGCGGCTTTCGCCCGGCGCAACATCGTGTTTCGAGACGGGCGCATCTTGTCCGATACGCTGGTGGGAGACGGCGCATGATTTGGGCGACGATTTTGATGGCGCTGCGCGAAATTCGTAGGAACGGCTTGCGCTCGATCCTGACCATGCTCGGCGTGGTAATCGGCGTGGGCGCGGTAATCGCGCTCGTCTCGGTGGGTCGCGGCGCCACCGCCAAGGTGACCGAGGACATCGGCAAGCTGGGTAAGAACTTGCTCACGGTTAGCGCCGGCACATTTTCGCGCGGAGGTGGCGGCGCTGGGCTCAGCGCGCCGCCGCTGCGCATCGACGACGCCAACGCGATTGGTCGCGATATTCTGGGCGTAGAGGCCGTGGCGGCGGCCGCTGCCAGCTCCGCGCAAGTCGTATTCGGTAACTCGAACCAACGCTCTTTGGTCACCGGCTCGGACAACTCGTTCTTCACGGTACGCAGCTACACCATCGACAAAGGGCGTTTGTTCAGCCGCGCCGAGACGCAGAGCGGAGCCGCGGCTTGTATCATTGGCGCCACCGTGCGCGCCAACCTGTTCCAAGCGCGTGATCCGGTCGGAACTACGATTCGCGTCGGTGCGATCGCATGCCAAGTGGTCGGGCTGTTGGTCGCCAAGGGCCAGGCCGGCATGGGCCAAGACCAGGACGACTTGGTGGTGATGCCGATGCGCGCCGTCCAGCGGCGCATCACCGGCAACGACAACATTCAGAGTATTTTCGTGGCTGCCCGCGAAGGTGAGGGCACGGGCGTCGTGGCGGAGCGCATCCGCGGCCTGTTGCGCCAGCGTCGGCACCGCTCGGAGGGGCTGGACGACGACTTCATGATCCGCGACATGGCCGAAATTACCGCGACGGTGACGGGCGCTTCCACCGCCTTGACCGCGCTGCTGGGCTCGATTGCGGCCGTCAGCTTGCTGGTCGGCGGCATCGGCATCATGAACATCATGCTCGTCTCCGTCACCGAGCGAACGCGCGAGATTGGCATTCGCTTGGCTATCGGCGCGTTCGGAAGCGAGGTCATGCTGCAGTTCTTGCTCGAGGCCATCGTGCTGTCGACGCTGGGGGGCGTGATCGGCATTTGTTTGGGGCTGGGCGGCTCGTATTTCGCGGCAGATGCGTTGGCTTTGCCGTTCGTCTTGGCGCCCGACATCGTGGCGCTTTCGTTCGTGTTTTCTGCGCTGGTAGGCGTGGTGTTCGGCTACTTGCCGGCTCGCAAAGCCGCCAACCTCGACCCAATAGAGGCGCTTCGTCATGAGTAGTCGTTGTTTTTCGGTCGCCTGCTGCTTGTCGGCGTTGTGCGTTGGCCCGCCCTGTTTTGCGCAAGGGGCGCCGCCGGTTCGAGCGCTGGCCGAGCACGACGTGGTGGCCGCAGCCATCATCGACAACCCGACCTTGCACGTGGCGCTGCTACGAGCACAGCAGAGTCGCTACAACCTGAACGCCGAGCAAGCGTTGTTCACACCTGTGTTCGACGCGAACGCCGGTTACACGCGCTTGCGCACGCCCTCGTTGGTAGGGCCAACCAGGGACGCCAACGGCGAGCTGCTGGTTCCGGCCGGCACGCGGGTCGGCGGCAGCGAGCTAGTGGACCTAGGCGTCGGCATCACCAAACCGTTCGCCTACGGCACCTTGCTTTCAGCGTCGCTGTCCGGGCAGCGTTCGTCGCGCACCTCTCTGGAGCAGCAAGCGCTGCTGGGCGCTAGCGGCCCCGGCTACGCGCTGGTCGGTCGTCTGAGCGCGACGCAGCCGCTCTTACGCGGTTGGGGCTCCGAGGTCGGCTTGGCCTCGTGGCGCCAGGCGAAGCTCAACCTGACAGCAAGTCAGTTGGCCGCGCAGGCGGCGGCCAGCGCACTGTTGTCCGACGTGGTCTCGGCCTATTGGGAACTCTGGTACTCCGCGGAGGTCGTGCACATCAACGAGGCCTCGCGTGAGTTGGCCCGGGATCAGCAGTCGCAGGCACAGCAGCAGGTGCAAAGCGGCGCTTTGGCACCCGCCTCGGCGTTGCCCTACTCGACGCAACTGGCAGAGCTCGAGGAAGCGGTGTTGGCAGCGCACACGGACGTCCGGCAGCGTGAGCTCGTTTTGGCTCAGCTGCTGGGCCAGGCCAGCGGCGTTGGGGCGAGCCTGAGCGCCGCGGAGGGTCCCGCGCTGCCGACCGATGACGAGCCCGCGCTAGCCGGCGCCGTGAACGAGGCGTTACGCAATTCCTACGCGCGAAAGCAAATTCAAACGCAGCTCGCGGTGCTCAAAGATCAACTTCGAATCGCCGGTGACCCGCTGCGGCCGCGCCTGGACCTCGACGCCTACGTGCAGGCGCAAGGCCTAGGCAACCAGCGCGTGCCGCCAGCGTTTCGACAGTTTGGTGAGCTCGACGCGGTGAGCGCCCACGTCGGCCTGACGTTCGAGATGCCGCTGACCGACACGCGCCGCAGCTCCCAGGTTCAAGCCGCCCAGCTGGCAGCGCACGTCGCCGAAAAGCAGCTGGCCGAGAACGAGCTGGCGGTACGTGGCAGCGTCGCTTCGGCGATAGCTCAGCGGCGCGCAGCCCGTGACAAGCTGGAGCTTTCGAGCCAAACGGAAAAAATTGCCCGTGCGCAGGCCGAAGCAGAGCGCGCTCGGTTTCTGGCCGGTGGCTCGATAGCCATCACGGTGCAGCAAGCCGAGGATGCGTACCGCCAAGCGCAGCTGCGGGTGCAGCGGGCGCGTGTAGACTTGGTGTTGGCCGACCTTTCGCTGGCGGAGCTGCGGGGCCAGCTGCTGTCGCGCTACGCCGACGCCGTGAAGCGCCTGCCCGCCGAGCAGCGCCTAACGCTGAGCAGCGACGCTTTGGGCAGTTTCTAGGCAACGTGCCCGTGCCCGTGCCCGCGAGGAGCAAGGCGACGAGCCGCGGGGGGTGGGGCCCCGCTGAATTCACTTCAGCGGGGCGGGGCGGCGCGTGCCGCCCCGCAGGACCGATAGGCCAAGGTTCCTGGCGCGGGCCTTTGCCCGCGCGCGCCGCGCCCAGCTGGGCGCGCAGGCAGGGCCTACGCTCAAATTTGGTGACGTACGGACCGTCGGGCACGGGCACGTTTCCGGGCACGTGGGCCATCTCAGTTTGGGGACATGCCCAAGCGCGGCGGCGGCGTCGATGTACTCGGAGGTGTGGCGTCGTCGTCCCTTCGCGCCTGTCGTCGCACGCTAGCGGCATGCTTATCGCGGGGCCCCGGCGGCCGTTCATGCAAGGTAGCAACGTAGCGCCGCCTTTTTCCCGGGGGCGTGGTCGCTGGCGCGTTGTGCGGCCTCGTCGCTCATGACACGATTGTCTGTTGTTTCGATGACTACCCCGTCACCGCGTCGCTTCCCCAGGCTCGTCGAAACCGTCGGCGAAGAGTCGGCTATCAAGTCGAGCTCGCCGCCGGCGGCCGAAGCTCCGGAGACCAGCCCGTACCTTGCGGGCGAAGTGGTGGGCGACCGCTACCGGCTAGTGCGCGAAATTGGCCGCGGCGGCATGGGTGTGGTGTGGGTCGCGCATTCGCTCGTATTGGGCGTCGATGTCGCGCTCAAGCTGATTCGCGCGAGCGCGGCTAGCTCGGCTTTGTCTTCGCGCATGGCGCGCGAGGCTCACGCCGCGGCTCGGCTGGGCCACCCGGCGCTGGTGCGCGTTTTCGACTTTGGTTGGACCCGTCACAGCGACCCGTACCTGGTAATGGAGCTGGTTCAGGGCGAGACGCTGGCGGCGCAGCTCAAGCGTGAGTCGCGCATTCCGGCGATTCGCGCCGTTCAGACGCTTCTACCCATCGTCGACGGCCTGCGCGTGGCGCACGACAAGGGCATCGTCCACCGCGACATCAAGCCCGACAACGTCTTCTTGGCGGCCGACGCGCTCGGTCGTCGCCAGCCCAAGTTGCTCGATTTCGGCATCGCCAAGGTCGACAAGCAAATCGATGGACGGCTCACGCAACTGGGGGCGGTGTTGGGCAGCCCCGACTACATGTCACCAGAGCAAGCCTTGGGGCTCGACGACATCGACGAGCGGACCGACATCTGGTCGCTGTGCGTCGTGTTGTACGAGGTCATCACCGGCGCCGTGCCGTTTCAGAAGCCGAACTACAACGCGTTGATGCACGCCATCATCAACGAAGACCCCACGCCGTCGGTCGAGTGCGGCGCTGGCGACAAGTCGCTGTGGCAGATCATCCAGCGGGGCCTGAAGAAGCAACGCGAAGACCGCTTCCAAAGCGTGACCGGTCTCGGCGAAGCGCTGGCGCTGTGGCTGTACGAGCACGGCATCAAAGAGGACCTGTCGGGCAACTCGATTCGCGCCGTTTGGCTCGACGCCGCACTCTCGGCTGCCACGCGCGACATGCGCTCTGTCCGCCCCGGCAACCTCGATTCGGGTTCGATGCGCCACGGGGCCTCGAAGACTCCGACCATGCCCGCGCCTCGGGCCGCGAACGCCGAGACTTTGCTGACCGCTCCGCGCTCCGCGCTCCGCCGGAAGCGCGCTCTGTACGTTGTCGTTCCGCTGTTCGCGCTCGTGCTCGGCGCGGCCGGCGCTTGGGCGGCCGTGGCAGCACGGGAGCCCGCTCCGGCCGCGGCGGGCTTGCCTGTCACGCAGGCGCCGCAGGCGGCGGCCAAGCCCACTCCGCCACCGCCGCCCCCGGCCGCAGCACCGACTGCCGCGGGTCTCGGCGCAGAACCCGTCACTTCGGGCACTGCGAAATCTGTTCCCGGCCCCGCCAGCAAAGGTAAGCCGCGCGTCCCCGCGTCACGCAAGAAGGGGCATGACTTTGGGTTCTAGGCGCCCGTCCCGTAGCCGGCCGCCTAGCGGGAAATGCCGCCCATTTGCGTGCGCTCATCGTGGAACGGGTTTTGGCGCATGATTTGGTGGATTGTCGAAACCAAGAGCTCCATTTCGTAGGGTTTCTGCAAGAACGCTCGCGCGCCGCGTTCGCGCACCACGACCTCGCGCTGAGAGTCCGCGTGACCAGAGGCGAACATGATGCGGGCGTCGGGGTAGCGCCGCAGTAGCTCGAGCTGAGTGGCTTCTCCGCTCATGCCTGGCATGTCCAAGTCCAGGATCACCAGGTCATGCTCGACGGCCGCGTACAGCGTGAGCGCCTCGGCGCCGCCTGCGGCCTCCGTCACCTGGAAGCCATGTTGGCGTAGCAAGCGGCCAAAGCTGCGGCGGAGCAACTGCTCGTCGTCTACCAGCAGAATGTTCACCGGGCGGTCACTGCGCGGCAGCAGCTCGGGGGCGGGCGCACGCTCGCCGGTGGTCGCAAAGGTCTGCACGTCCAAGGCTGGAAAATACAGGCGAAAGGCGCTGCCCTGGCCGCGAGTCGTCTCGAGTGTGATGCGGCCGCCATGCAACTTGACGAGATCCCGCACCGTCGAAAGTCCGATGCCAAAACCGGCGCCCTCGCGCTTGGTAGTGAAGAAGGGCTCGAAAATGCGCTGCTGCGTCTCGGGATCGATGCCGGTGCCGCTGTCAGCGACCTCCAACACCGCGCACAGCCGATCCACGGCCAGGCCGACGTCTGCGGGGGGCGTGATCAGGCCGACGGCCACCCTCAGCTTGCCGCCCTCTGGCATGGCGTCACGGGCATTGAGGCACAGGTTGAGCAGCACTTGCTGGAGCTCCGAGTGATTGCCGTGAACCACGACCTCGGGCTCCACGGCGGTTTCCACTTGGATGCTGTGGTCGATGGTGTGGCGCAGAATCCGCGCAACCTCGACCACCAGGATGCCCAGGTCCACCGGCTCCCGGACGGAGCGCTTACCCCGAACGATTCGCAGAATGCCGCGCGTGAGCTCCGCTCCTTGGCTGGTTGCCAGGGTCAGGTCGCGCAGGCACTCGCGAACACGCGGGTCACCCAGCTCCGTGCCGGCGGAGAGCTGCTGTAAGAAAGCCGTGCCGGCGTGCAGTGCGGCGAGAACGTTGTTGAGGTCGTGGGCGATACCGGCGCCCAGCCGCCCGACCGTCTCCAACCGCTGGCGCTGAACCACCTGCTCTTCGACGAGGTCGAAGCTGGCCAGGGTGAGCACGACCCGCGGCCCCACACGAATCTTGTCGCCCAAATTGGCTAGAGCGTGCTCGACGCGCGCCCCGTTCAAGAAGGTGCCGTTTTTGCTGCCCAGGTCCTCGACCTCGAACGTGCCGGCCTCGCTGCGGCGAATGCGCGCGTGCAGGCGCGATACGCCGGCGTCGTCGACCATCACGGTCGCATCGGGCGAGCGCCCAATCGTAGCGACGCCGTCGATTTTGAACTCTTGCCCGATGGCGGGACCTTCCACGACCGTGATCCGAACCGAGGTCGGTGGCTTGCGCGTGTGGTCGATGGTTCGTCGGGCGGATTCGCTCATCGGCAGCTGCTCGAGTGCCAACCGTGTGAACGGTCAAACTCGCTCACCCTAACCATGACATGGAAGTCAGGCCCCGCCGCTCGATTGCCGCTGTCACGTTGGCATTTCGCCGTGCCACTGAACTGGCACGGCGACTGCATTGTAACTCCCAAGAGATGGCGACGTTCGGTCGAGTGTTGTTGTGGACGCTGGTGCTGGTCGCGCCTGGCGGGTTCTTACTCGTCCCGGTGCTGGCCGCGTCGTCGTTGCACTCTCGAACCGAGGGCTCATTCACCCAGCGCCTGCGCCAGCGCCTAGCTGAGCTGGTCGCCCAGGCCAAATCCTGCCTGTGCGGGCTTCAGCGTCACTGGACGAAGTCGTAGTACTCGACGCCCAGGTCCTGGAAAGCCGCGCCGTACTGCTTGCCGACCCGCGCGATCGCAAACTCGTCCTTCAACGTGTAGGCAAGGGCCGGCACTTCGGTGCCGTCGTGCATGGCCTCGTACTGCTCGCGGCTCAGCGCCACCGCGCCCTCTAGGGCGCGGGTGAAGCCGATGTGCGCGGCCGCGGCCTCGAAGCCGCGCTGCACGTACAGCGGAAGTGCTTCGGCGGCGTCGCCACTGCCATAGCCGACAGCCACCATGGGGGCGTCCGCGAGGTCGAGCTGCTTCTGCCCCGCTTCCTCGAAGCCGGCGGCTATCCACGCCGGTAGCGCTGCGCTGTACAGGTTGCCCAGGTCCTTCACGGGCTCGGAGCCCAGGCTCATTTTCTCGTCCAGCAGGCGTCGAAAGCCCTTTTGCTTGCGCAGCAAGCCTGCGGCCGCCGTCGTGGCAGCGTACGGGTCGGCCACGGCGTCGTCTTTCAACAGCTCGCCATAGAGGTCGGGTGTGGACGCCGTCTCCTTCAGCACGGCGTCGAACGAAGCGCCTGCCTCCTGGCACAGCGCGCGTAGCTCGTCGTGGTGGTGGTCGCCCCGGGCCAGGCCGCGCACGTACAGGAACGACATGGCCTGCACCGGCATCAGGTGATACGGGCGGTGAAAAAACAGGCCCTGGACGCTCTGGTAGTAGCTGCCGGCCGATACCTGCAGTCGGCTCAGCATGCGCTCGACGGCGTGCACCGTCTCGTCCAAGTACGAAAAGGTCGAGTACTTGCCGCTGAATACTGGAAAGTCACTCAGGCGCTGGGTGTTGGGAGCGTAGCCCTCCGTAAAGTGGCGCGCGAACGGTTTTCTGAAATCGGGGCCGCGGTAGTCCGACGCGCTGCCAGCGTGCGCCAAGTCGACGCCGAACAACTTGGGTGAGCGCTCGACCAGCATGGCTACGGCGCCGGCGCCTTGCGTTTGCTCACCCGTGCTACCGCGCTCGTACTCGGCGACATCTGCGCTGACCACGATGGCCAGGCGATCGGCGCCGTCGCTCGAAACGTAGCGTAGCGCGCTTTTCAGGGCGTACACGCCGCCCAAGCAAGCGTGCTTGAACTCCGGCACTTCCAAATAGCGAGACAGGCGCGGCAGGCCCAGCGCGTCGAGCGCGCGGTCGACCATGCCGCGCACGATCACTGCGCCAGCCGCGTTGTCCGTGCTCGACTCGGTACCCAAACCCAAGAAGCCGACGCGCGTCGGATCGATGGCGTTTTGACGGATCAGCCGCAAGACGGCGTTGGCGGCCATCGTGTAAACGTTCTCGTGCTTGCCGCAGACGCGGAAGCTGCGGCCGACCACGGCGGAGATTTTTTCCCAGCTGTTGTCCGTCCAACTGCACCAATCCTTCAGGTCGACGCGAAAGGGCGGCACGTACACACTCATGGCGCTGACGCCAGGTAGGTCGCGGGAGCTCATCGGTAAGCCTCTCCTATCATTCGTCAGGCAAGGCGCAAACCCTCGGTCAGCACACTGTGCATGGCTGGCACGCCTGGCTTGGTCCCCGCTGCCACACTCATCCCCAGGAGTTTGCTGGGTGGGTACGGCGCGCCGCCCAGCCACTTCAGGCGGTTTCAGCCGATATAGTCGTGGTCATGGTGTGGCGAGACTGAGGGCTGAGCTGGATGCGATGAGGGCCCGTGTTGGCGGCTTCCGCGCACAGCATGCCGGGCCACTCGTCGTCGCCGAAGTCGGACATGCGCTTGGCTTTGTCGACCCACGGGTTCCACACGACCGTCGTGGCCGAGCAGGTCTTGTCGAT
>JAYUYU010000497.1:0-2013 GCA_043752365.1 Myxococcales bacterium
TCGGGAATCACCGTGCGGTCGATGACTTTGATCGCGACGGGCGCGTTCAGCACCAAATGCTGCGCCCGCCAGATGGTGCCCATGCCTCCCTGGCCCAGCATCGTTTCGAGCCGATAGCGGCCGACGAGCACGTGGCCTGCAGAGACAGCCGATTCCGCCATGAGCTAAGTCACCGACCATAGCGCGTATTGTCAGGCGCGCCTATGATTCCACCCCCATGGAACGCATCGTCTGTGACTCGAATGATCTGCCGGCCCGCGCGGCGGCGCGCATTGCGCTGGAGCTGACGCGCGCCGTTAGCGAACGCGGCGGGGCCTCGCTCGCCTTGGCCGGTGGAACGACGCCAAAAGCCACGTACGAGGCACTGGCCGGCTTACCGCTCGACTGGTCGCGCATCGACGTTTTTTTCGGTGACGAGCGCTGCGTGCCCGCCGAGCACGCGGACAGTAACTACCGGATGGCCAAAGCCGCGCTGTTCGATCGGATCACGATTCCGGCGGAGCGGATTCACCGGATGCAGGGCGAGCTCGCCGATCGAGACGCCGCAGCACGCAGCTACGAAAACGAGCTGCCCGAGCGCTTGGACGTGGTCGTCCTGGGCATTGGCGAAGACGCGCACACAGCGTCGCTGTTTCCAGGCGCCGCCGCCCTCGGCGAAGCAGTGCGCCGCGTGCTGCCCGTGACCGGCCCCAAGCCTCCGCCGGAGCGACTGTCACTCACGCCGCCGGCGCTGCGCGCCGCGCGGGTTTGCCTGGTGCTGTGCAGCGGGGCTGGCAAAGCCGAGCCGGTGCGCCGAGCCCTGATGGATCCGCTGGACATCGTTGGCACGCCGATTCAGCTGGCCCGCGACGGTGTGTGGTTCCTCGACCCGGCCGCTGCTTCAGCGCTGTAGCGCCGTGTCGAGCGCGTCGACCAGCTTGGCCACCGCGGGCAAGCTGGCGGCCCCCTCGAGCAAGAACGGCAGCTTTAAAACCGGCACGGCCAGCGACTTCAGTCGTTCGAGGCTCTGGCTTTGCACCTGCTCGCGCGCGGCGCGGCGAATGCCCGCGGCCAAAGCCTGCGACGCCGCGTTGTCGGTAACGGGCTCTTCCAGGTCGGCTAGTGCGTCGCGCCCAGCGGACGCAAAAATCGTCGCCACGATCTGATTTGCGACCACGGACAGCAACGGCAAACCAAGCTCGGTGCGCAGCGCCGCACACAGCTCAAGGCTCTCGTTGGTCGGCATTTCCTCGGGCAAAGTCACCACCACCACCCCCGACTGCGCGGGGTCGCGAAACTGCGCCCAGGCTCGCTCGGCGTCCGTGCGCAGCACGCCCGGCGGCGACAATTCGATGATGGTCTTCGGCACCCGCAGCATGTCGAGCCCGTGACCGGTGGCGGGCGCATCCAACAGCACGACGTCGAAGCGAGGCGAGCCATCGGCCAAGAGTTCGGTCGAGTGGTACCAAGCCTTGCCCAGCGCCGCCCACTCTTTGAGGCCGGGAGCGCCATGAAAGAATCCGCGCACCAACTTGTTGTCGAACAGCGCGCCCACCAAACGTTCGCTCTTCAACACCAGCGCGCCGTACTCTTTGAGCGCCACGTCGGCGTCCAGCAGCACGCCGAACAAGCGTGGCGACAGCTCGGTAATTTGCGTCGGCAAGGAGGCGCGCCCGAACAAGCTCGAGACATGTTCTTTGGGGCTGGTCTCGGCCACCAGCACGCGCTTGCCAGCGCGCGAAAACCGCAAGGCCAGCGCGGCGACCACGCTCGTTTTGCCCACGCCACCCTTGCCGGTCACGAACAAGAAGCGGCGCGCGAGCCAATCGTCAACCGAGTTGGCAGGCGCGAGCCCTAGGCTGGGCGAGCTGAAAGATTCGGGGACTACCAAGCGCTGGTCTCGATCGCGACGGGAATAGATAACCGATGCGGGGGGCTCTAGGGCGACTCTCGAATGTGCTAATGACGCGGTTCGCGGGCTACCGCAACCACGCTTGCCGAGGTCTCATGCGCGCAGTCGTTTCCGCCCTTTCT
>JAYUYU010000498.1:0-2010 GCA_043752365.1 Myxococcales bacterium
CGAAGCGGCACGGCTTCTAGCACCGGCGTCAAACTGCCAGGCCCGGTCTGAGTCAACGCGCGCTCGCAATCAGCCACAGACAAGCGCCGGGGCCCGAAAATCGTGCCGTCCGCGACGTCGGCGTCCATCAGTGACCACGACTGATCCACACCGAAGTCGTCGGGGTGACCAGGCACCGCCAGCAGCACGTGCCCCAGCTCGTGCGCCAACGCGAACGAGCGTGCGCCAGCGCTAATTGCCGAGCGATCGATGATCACCGCGTTCGACAGGCTCGAGCCGGGGCTCACGATGAACGACTCACCGATGCGTCCGTCGCCTTCGAATTCCGGCACCACCAGCACCTCGACGCTGCGCGGGTCGCCGTCGTCGAAGGCGCGCAGCAGCGCGCGTTCCTCTAACGTCCCCACGAAGGCGTCGCTGTCTCCAAAGTGCGAAAGGCCGTCGTTCAAGTCCACTTGGCCCAAACACAGGGGCAGCGTCGGGTCAGTCGAAAGCGGCCCCTGCGGTGAGCGCTGCCAACGCCGTTGACCGTCCAACACCAGGTCGGCGCTCGCTAGCGCGTCGCCGCTGGCGCGCTGATTTTCGAAGACGCTCGGCGCTTTGCCGGCGCCGCCCAACGCTTGCGCCAAGCGCAGCGCCACCGACACCGGGCTCTCGCCCGGATGAGTCGCCAACGCCAGCGTCTTTTGCCCGCTTTGCAGGCGTAGCGTGCCACCCGAGGCCGCTTGCCCGAGCCCGCAACCCACCGTCAAAAGCTGCGTGGTGGGCGGGTCGACCAGCTCCACCGATGCTTTGCCGGCCTGGCCGAACTCGATGCCACATTGCGCCCAAATAGCGCCGGCGCTGGCGAGCTCCTGCTCCAGCAGGCGTTTGGCGGTGGCGTCGCTGCCGCCGAGCGCGGCGTCGCCGCCCGGGCGCGCGCGCAGCACCAGCACCCGCAGCCGGGCGCGCAGGCGCTCGATGCTCGTTCCGTCCGAGCGCCGCGGCCCTCCCACTGGCAATTCGAGCAACCTTTGCCCGCCCAGCGCCAGCCGCAACGTGCCGCCCAGTTCCGCCAGCAGCGAGCGCTGCTTCACGGCCGGATGCTGGCGGTCCAGCGCGTCGCCCACCAGCCGCAGAGGCAGAGTTTGCCGACAAATCAACTCGGGCGCCACGCCCTCGGGACAGCTGACGGGCTCCGTCCGAAAGTCGACGTTCACGTCGAGCGGCCGGCCCTGCCTGCCCAACACCAAGACCTCCACCGCTTGCAGCGCCGAGTCGGGCGGCCCAATCAGCAGGAAGCGCAAGGCGTCGCGATCGGGGCCCGGCACACCACCCAGCTCGGGCGGCAAGGTGCGAGACAACGAAGCGTGCGAGCGCGTCGGGTCCAGCCGGGTCCCGTCGAAGTCGAGCACTCGTACTTCGCTCGGCACGCCCGCCCCTCGAGCGTGCACCGCCACGCCAAAAAGCAGCCAGGCGGCTAGTAGGCGCCGCCCCAGCCTCCCCTTCATTCGCAGCACCCTTGCTGAACGCGGCGGAAGTTCAGTTCGGACACCAGGCAGCCGGTGCGCCCACCGGCAGCCGTAGCGCGGACCAACGCGGCCCAGCCCAGCGCCGGAAGATGCCGCGTTCCCTCCAGCTCACCCACCATGCGCAAAGCTTCGTTGGCTTGGCCGCAGTCGTACAACGCCGCCGCGGCCAAGCCGCGCAGCACGTCCTTGCGCGGAGATTTGCCGGCGCGGGCGAGCGCGGCAACTTGCTGCCCTTGCCCGTAGTCGCGACACAAATGCAGCGCCGCGCGCACGGATTTGTCATCGTCGAGCCCTGACGCGCGCACCAAGCCCTCCAGCATGGGCCGAGCGCTGACTGCGCGCGCCGCCGCCATGCGAAACAGAAATGTCGCGTCACGCTCGGCGCTGGGTCGGTCGCTGAGACGCGCGACCAGCTCGACCGTGGGTCGCGTCGCGGGAGCGTCGGCCCGCGGATCCAGCGCCCACGCGACCAGCGTCCACGCGGCGCGCGCGCTTTGCG
>JAYUYU010000499.1:0-2009 GCA_043752365.1 Myxococcales bacterium
CCGCTGCCGCGCCTCTTCGCCATACAGGCGCGCCAACAAGTCGAACGCGATGACCAAAAAGTGTCCGGAGCCGCACGCCGGGTCGAGCAGCTTCAGCTCCCGAATACTCTCCGGCGCCTTCTTGATCGCATCGGCCGGAATCGGCTGCGGCACGTAGTATTTCCAGGCACTCTCCAGCCCCGACTCGATGGGCATCAAGGCATCCGCCGCGACCGCGCCGGCTTCGCGCCGCTGACGCCACGCGCCGCGGCGCGCTTCGAGCGCCGCCAACACCGGCTCGGCCTCGGGCTGCCAACCGTGCTTCTTGCACATGCACAACCAGGTCAAGCCGAGGCTGTTCTGTAGCAGCCACTCGACCATGTAGCGTTCGGTGAACATCTGCGTCTTGCTGGCGATTTCGTGCGGCTCAATCTTGCCGCCGCCCGCAATCTTGGCGTCCAGCGCCTCGCGCTCCGGATCGTTCCAATACTGATAGACCCAGCCCAGCGTGGTGTCGTCGCCCCACGCAGAGGCGAGCGCTTCGTCATTCAGCGCCTCAATCGTCTCGCGCAGCGCCGCCGCCGGCATCGGAAACAACTCCGTTAGCCCCACCGGCCCGAACAGGCCTGGCAGCTCCAGCGCCAGCTCCGCAAAAATGGTCCGCAGTAGCGGCAACATGCCGAGCGACTCGTCTCGCGCCAGCGGCCCCGCACGGCGCGCAAATTCATCGGCATAGCCCGTGCTCTTCCAACCGCCAGTGATGACCGCGGGCGCCTGCAAACCGTGGTGCTCCAAGATGCGCAAGAACACCAGGCGGTTCAGCCAGGTGTGTGCGGTTTCCTTCACCGCTTGGTCTAGCGCGCGTCGGCGCAGGTCGGCCGCCTTTACGCCCTTCTTGGCGGGCGCGGCGCGCTCGTGCTCGTCGAGCCAGGCTTCAAGTCGCTCGCGACGGCAACGCCGCGCCTCGGGCAACTTGGCCTTGTCGATGGCCGAGTCCAGCCGGTATTCGCCGCGGGCGGCTTCGTACAGTTGCTCGAGCAGCAGCGCGCGCAACCGGCGCACGCCCTTGCGCAGCGCGTCCTTGGCTGCCGAATCGAGAAAGGTTTGCCGCACTGGGGCGTCATGTTGCTCGAAAATGGCTCATGCCGGGCGGGCAATCGTCTTTGGACGATGCCCCGCGCCAGCGCGGAAATGGCGGCCGGCTGGACCCGCGCCAGCGCGGAAACGGGCGCCGCCCCCACCCGCGCTAGCGCGTCGTGCCCTAGGCGACGCGACTATCTCGGCAATTTTCGCGCGCTGGCCAGCTGGCCTGGATCGAGCGGCTCGACACCGCAGGCGAATGCCTCTCGCTTGTGTCGTAAGCCGAGCAGCTCGATCGCGAACGGCGCGGACACGTCGGCGCGTTGATGAGCTTCGCGTGCGCAGCGGCGGGCCGCACTAGCCGGCGTGTCGCTTCTGCCCACGCTTCCGCGCGCTCGTACCGCTTCGGCGTGACGCCTGGGACCGGTGTTGCGAAATTGGCTGGGGGCCGACATGGTCAACGTGGGACGCTTGACGGAATGGATTGGAACAGCGACGACGGACTGAAAGACCTCGTTGGTACCGAACCAACCCTCGAGATGGCGACCCGCGCCCGAAAGGCGCTGACGGGGTTTGAACAGCTGTGCGGCCGCGCGTGGCTAGAGAAAGAACTGGTCCAAGCGACCGTTGACGTTCAGGGCACGACCCACGTGCTATCTAAGGGTGAAAGCGACCTCGGGCAGCTTGTCGCACTTTGGGAGAGCTGGGAGTGGGTGAAGAACCTGCCCAACAGCGACGACCTCAAACGCAAGTTGCTGGTTGGGCCCCGCTACGAGAACGTCGACTTCGAGATTGATGTGGCGGCACGGTTGTTGCGCGCCGGCGCGACTCTCGAGCTGGAACCTGTCCTGTCGACTGGGCGCAGGTCGGACTGCCGGTTTTACGTGAATTCTGAGCCATGGACCTACGTGGAAGTGTCTCGAAGGACTAGGTCAGCGGTCTTCGAGGAC
>JAYUYU010000500.1:0-5409 GCA_043752365.1 Myxococcales bacterium
GTAGCCTTGGCTTTCCAAACCTCGAGCACTGGCATGCCGTAAATGGGGCTGGAGGTGTCGTCGAGGGCGCCGGGGTTGACGATATCGTTGGCGCCAATCACGAGCACGACGTCCGTTTCCGGAAAGTCTTCGTTGATTTCGTCCATCTCGAGGACGATGTCGTACGGCACCTTGGCTTCGGCCAAAAGCACGTTCATGTGGCCCGGCAAGCGACCGGCCACGGGATGAATCGCGAAGCGCACCCGCGCCCCACGCTTGCGCAAGAGCTCGGCAATTTCGAACAACGCATACTGGGCGTGGGCCACCGCCATGCCGTAACCGGGCACGACGACGACGTTCTTGGCGGCGCGCAGCAGGTTGCCGGTATCGGCCGGGGTGATGCTGGTGACCTCACCCTCGGGCTCGCCTGCGGCTTTGGCTGGCTTGGCCCCCTCTTCGGCGCCGAAGCCGCCGAAAATGACGCTCAAGAACGAGCGATTCATGGCCTTGCACATGATGTAGCTGAGGATGGCGCCGCTCGAGCCGACCAGCGCGCCCGTGATGATGAGCAGGTCGTTGCTGAGCATGAAGCCGGCGGCCGCAGCGGCCCAACCGGAGTAACTGTTCAGCATAGAAACGACGACGGGCATGTCGGCGCCGCCGATGGCCATCACGATGTGGATGCCAATGAAGCCGGCGATGCCGGTCATGATCAAGAGCGGCGGCAAGCCGTCAGCGACGGGCACGCCGACGAAGCGCAGAGCCAACACGACGCAGAGGGCCAACAAGCCTGCGTTCAAGGCGTGGCGCCCGGGCAGCAACAGCGGCTTACTGCGCAGGGTGCCACGTAGCTTGAAGAACGCGATAATGGAGCCGGTGAACGTGAGCGCACCCACGAAAACGCCGATGAAAATCTCGACTTCGTGCAGCAGCTGCTCGGTAGGGGTCGGCGAAGCGTGGCCGCCCAGGTAGCTGGCAATACCGACCAACACCGCCGCCAGGCCGACGAAGCTATGCAACACCGCCACGAGCTCGGGCATGCCGGTCATGGCGACCCGAGAAGCCAACAGCGCGCCAATACCCGACCCCACCGCGACCGCGGCTGCCAAGAGTCCGAAGCTGGAGACGTGCCCCAGCGCAGTGATGGCAACGGCCAGCAGCATGCCCACGATGCCAAAGCCGTTGCCGCGCCGAGCCGTCGCCTGCGTGCTCAAGCCGGCCAGGCTCAAGATAAAAAGTACGCCTGCGACTAGGTAGGAGACGGTGATCAAGCTCGCGGGTATGGTCATGGATGAGCGCCCTTAGCGTTGAAACATCTTCAACATGCGCTGCGTGACCAGGAAGCCGCCGGCAACGTTGATGCTGGCTATCAGCACCGCGATGGCGGAAAGAATGGTCACCGGCGACTCCACGGGGCCGGAGATTTGCAGCATGCCGCCGACCAAGATGATCCCGCTGACCGCGTTGGTCACGCTCATTAGCGGTGTGTGCAGGGCGGGCGTCACGTTCCACACCACTTGCCAACCGATGAAGCAGGCCAGCACGAACACGGTGAGGTGGCCCACGAAAACTGGCGGCGCGAATGCGCCCGCCAACCACAAAATCCCGAGCGCGACCGCGGTGACGGTCAGCGAAGCACCGGTGTTTTCGTGCGCTTTCTTAGATGGAGGCGGCGGGACGCTGGCTGCCGGTTTGCGCTCGACGGGCTTTTTCACCTCCTTGCGAGGCGGCGGCCACAACAGCTCGCCGTCGCGCAGCACGATAGCCCCGCGCACCACCTCGTCGTCCAAATCGATGTGGAAGCTTTTCGCGCCGCCCATGTCGGCCAACAGGTGAGTCAGGTTCGAGCCGTACAGTTGGCTGGCCGTGGGGGCCAAGCGGCTGGGCAGGTCGACGTAGCCAATGATGGTGACGCCGTGCTGCTCGATGACTTGGCCCGGCTGCGTGAGTGAACAGTTGCCGCCCGACTCGGCCGCCATGTCGACGATGACCGAGCCTTGGCGCATCGACCTCACCATGTCTTCGGTGATCAAGACGGGCGCGGGCTTGCCCGGCACGAGCGCGGTGGTGATGATGATGTCGACGTCTTTGGCCTGCACCGCAAACAGCGCCATTTCGGCGGCGATGAACTCTTTGCTCATCTCTTTTGCGTAGCCGCCACTGCCGCTGCCGTCCTCGACCAGGCTGACGGTCAAGAATTCGGCGCCCATGCTCTGCACCTGCTCGCGCACCTCGGCCCGCGTATCGAACGCGCGGACGATGGCGCCGAGGCCCCGCGCCGCGCCAATTGCAGCTAGGCCTGCCACCCCGGCGCCAATAACCATCATTTTTGCCGCGGGCACCTTGCCGGCGGCCGTCATTTGCCCGGTAAAAAACCGGCCATAAAAGCTGGCAGCTTCGATGACCGCGCGGTACCCCGCGATGTTGGCCATGGAACTGAGCGCGTCCATTTTTTGGGCGCGGGTGATGCGCGGCACCTGGTCAATCGCCAGCACGGTGGCTTTGCGCTTGGCCAACCGCTGCACCAGCTCCTGATTCTTCGCTGGGAAGATGAAGCTGACGAGCTTGCCGCCTTCGCGCAGCAAGTCTGCTTCGTGCTCGTTCAGCTCGGGGTTGTGCTCGGGCGGTTGCACCTTGAGCACCAAGTCCGTTTCTTGCCAGACTTGCTTTACCGCGCTCGCGATGACGGCGCCCTGCGCGACATAGTCGCTGTCGCGAAACGACGCGCCCAGGCCCGCGTCTTTCTCGACCAGCACCTCGAAGCCCAGCTTCACCAGGCGGGCGACGGTTTCGGGGGTCACCGCTACGCGCCGCTCGCCTCGCCTAACTTCCTTCGGAACGCCTACCTTCATGGCTTCTCGATCAGCTAGTGACTCAGGGCTCGGTCTAAAAACGCGACCCAAACGCCGCGCGTTTTCTCACCGGCTGCAGAGCGTGCCACAGCAGATCCAGCAAGTACAGTTCTGACTCCGCTACCTAGGCTTCGAAATGCATGGCGTTTCGACTGCGGACGTCAGCGCCTCGCCACACGCCCGCGTCCGCGTTGCGGATCTTGCAGCGCGGCCAACGTTTCGGGCAGACGGTCCACAGCGGCTTGCGCTGCGGCGCTCAACGTATCCAACTGCGTGGCGCTAACGCTCGTGGCGTTGCCACGAACACTAGCTACCAGGCCGCGTTGCGCATCATTCAAGCCCAGCTCGACGACACAGACGGTGCGCGGTTTGCTTTGGCCGGGGTCGATGAAGCGACGCAGTTGGATCAGCGCGGGTGAAATGCTGTACCCCCGCAGCTTGGATGTGAGACCGGCTTGGTTTACCTGCCGCCGGATGGACTCGCTGAGCGCTTGCTTGATTCGCGCCTCGGTTCCCGCCGGTGCGCTGGCTACCGTGACGTCCACAGCCTTGTCGGCTACGGCGACGCCAGCCAACGATACGGAAAACAGCACGGACATGAACAGGCGGAGGTGCGAGCGGCCGGCGGTCATGGGGAATCTCCTGGCCAAGACACAGCAAGCGGCGGGCCAACTCTCTGGCCGGGCGCTCCGTCAAACGCCAGCGCGGATTTGTTGTCTGACTAGAGTCCCAGCCGCGCACTAACGCCACGGCGGGCCGTAACGCTACGGGCGGCACGGGTTCAACGCCCCGGCTTCTATTCCGCAGGAATCGAGGCCGGCAGAGTCTGACTGACTTCTTTGACCGGTTCGAACTCGCGTTCGATGGCCATGAGGGCGCGCGAGCGCCCAGCATGCTTGGCGCGGTACAGAGCGGCGTCGGCAGCGCGGATCAGCTCGGTCGCCTGCGTGCTGCCGAATTGGTCGGTCGCCGCAACGCCGATGCTGATGCTGTGAGCGATGGGCGTGCCGCTGTATTGCGTCGGAGCGTCAGCCAGTGAGCGGCACAAACGTTGGGCGACGCTCAGGCCCGTTTTGGCGTCGCACTCGGGCAAGACCGCGATGAATTCTTCGCCGCCCAAGCGTCCGACCGAATCGTAAGCGCGCACGCCGGCTTTGAGGCGCCGCGCAGCTTCGCGCAGGACCGCGTCGCCGGCAGAGTGCCCGTGCGTGTCGTTGATGACTTTGAAGTGGTCGAGATCGCCCATCAACACCGAGACGGGCGCGCCGCGACGTGACGCGCGCACCAGCTCCTTGCTGAGCTGCTCGAGCACGGCGCCGCGGTTAAGCAAGCCCGTGAGTGAATCGTGCATGGCTTCGAAGCGCAGGCTCTCGCGCGCTTTTACCAATTGTTCTTGCAGCTCGATCACACGCCGACCAGCGCGGAGCCGCACCTTCAGTTCGAGCGGGTTGCACGGCTTGACCAGGTAGTCGTCAGCCCCCGCGTCCAAGCCGGCAATGATGTCGCTCTTGTCGTCCTTGGCGGTAAGCAGGACGATGTACACGTACGGCTCTTGCGGGCCGTTACGGATCGCCTTGCACACCTCGATGCCATCCTTCTTCGGCATCACCCAGTCGACGACCAACAGCCGGAGCTCGTTGTCGTCTTTGAGCGCTTGCAAGGCGGACTCGCCGTCACGCGCGAGGGTGACCTCGTAGCCCCAGCCCGCGAGCCAGTGCTCCAGCATGGTGCGCGCGATGGGCTCGTCGTCGGCTAGCAGAATCTTCATGGATGAAGTCGCCTCGAACCAGTTTCGCCGACTCCCGGATGCGCCGCCATCTTCTCGCTCCGCAAACAGCAACGGCGTTGTGGGCGAGCAGCTTAAGCCCCCCAGGTTAGACAGGCCTAATCCCGGAAATAGCGATGCTTTCTGCCGCACCCCGGGGTGCCGCTGCTAGGCTCCCGTCCACCTCGTGCTTCGCGCGCTCCGAGCCCTCCAGCTGTTTTGGACGATCATTGGCTCGTATGCGCTGGTGTGGGTGTTTTCGCGCTGGAGCACGCCACGCGTGCGTGGCCGGCGTTTCGAGCGTGCCCACCGCAAGAACGCCGAGCGGCTGACGACCGGCTTTTTGGAGCTGCGCGGCGTGTTCATCAAGACCGGCCAAGTGCTGAGCGTGACCGGCACGTTCCTGCCCAGCGCCTACGCTGAAGCGCTCGCGCGCCTGCAAGACAAAGTCCCGCCGCGGCCGTTCGCGGAGATCGCGGGGAGGCTGGAAGAAGCATTCGGCGTCGACGCGCTGTCACGCTTCCGCAGCTTCGACGAGACGCCCGTCGCGGCTGCCTCGCTGGCTCAAGTGCATCGGGCTACGGCGTTGGACGGGCGCGAGCTGGCGGTCAAGGTGCTGTACCCGGACATCGAGCGGCTGGTGCGCATCGACCTCGGCGTTCTGCGCTCGCTGTTGCCGGTGGTCCGGCTGCTGCTGCCAGTGTCCCGCGTGGAGCGCGTGCTGGAGCAGCTCTCCGCCATGTTGGCGCGCGAGACCGACTACGTGCACGAACGGCAGAACATCGAGCGGCTGCGCGTCGTCTTCGCCGGCCG
>JAYUYU010000501.1:0-29302 GCA_043752365.1 Myxococcales bacterium
CAAGAGTATCGCCACTGCCACGCCGATCCGCGGGTCGTGACCGGCTTCAAGCCGCGCATCAAAGAGATCATTTATCCGATCGTGGCGACGCGCTCGGAAGGCTGCCGGCTTTGGGATCTCGATGGTAACGAGTACGTCGACGCTCTTAACGGCTTCGGCTCCAACTACTTCGGCTACGCCAACAAGCGCATCAACGACGCCATAAAGGCGCGTATCGACAACGGCGCCGAGATAGGTCCCCAGACGCCGCTAGCCGGGCAATGCGCCAAGCTGGTGTGCGAGCTGACGGGTATGGATCGCGCCGGTTTCTGCAATACCGGCTCCGAAGCGGTGATGGGCGCGCTGCGCATCGCCCGCACCGTGACGGGTCGCGGCCTCGTCGTGGCGTTTGCCGGCTCCTATCACGGCATCTTCGACGAGGTCATCGTACGCGACACCAAGAACTTGCGCTCCATCCCGGCGGCGCCGGGCATCATGGCGGAGGCGGTCGCCAACATCTTGGTGCTCGAATACGGCACCGACGAGTCGCTGCGCATCATTCGCGAGCGCGCCGACGACATCGCCGCCGTATTGGTGGAGCCTGTTCAGAGCCGCCGCCCCGACTTTCAGCCACGCGCGTTCCTGCACGAAGTCCGCAAGATTACGCAAGCGAGCGGCTCAGCGCTGATCTTCGACGAGGTGATCACCGGCTTCCGCGTGCACCCCGGTGGCGCGCAGGTCCACTACGGCATCGAAGCCGACCTGACCACGTACGGCAAGATCGTTGGCGGCGGCATGCCAATTGGCGTGGTTGCCGGCCGTAACCCGTGGATGGACGCACTGGACGGCGGGCAGTGGCAGTACGGCGACGCCTCCATTCCGACCGCTGGCGTCACCTACTTCGCGGGCACGTTCGTGCGTCACCCGCTGTCGATGACCGCCGTGCACGAAGCGTTGACCATCATGAAAGAGAACGGTCCGGCGTTGCAGGAGGGCATCAACGCGCGCACGACCGCGATGGCCAACGAGCTGAACGCCTACTTCAAGTCGGTCGGCGCCCCGCTGGAGATTCGTCACTTCAGCTCGCTGTGGAAAACCTTCTTCACCGAGGCGCAAGCATACGGCGAGCTCTTGTTCTGCTACCTGCGCGATCGCGGTATCCACATCTGGGACGGCTTTCCTTGCTTCATCACCATGGCTCACGGCGACGCCGAGGTGGCGTTCATCGTCAAAGCCTTCAAAGACTCCGTGCGCGAGATGCAAGCCGGCGAGTTCCTGCCCGGCGGTGAAGCCACGGCCACGCTCGATTCCAGTCAGCCGCCAGTCGCTGGCGCGCGCCTCGGTCGCGATCAGCAGGGCAACCCGGCGTGGTTCGTCCCCCACCCAGAGACGCCCGGCAAATACGTCCAAGTCAACTAAGCACAGCCCCGCACGGGGCTAGCACCAGCGCGGTGGCTAGCCCTGCGGGATTCGCTGGCCTTAGCCGCCGAGCAGCCCGCGCAAGCCTTTGAGCACACGACCCGCGACTCCGGTTTCCTGCGGCGCGGCCTGTCGTTTCTCCTCCGCCTGGCCCCCCTGCAGCTGATCCAGCGCTGCCGCTGCTTGCTCGAGCGTGTTGAGCAGCAAGATGCGTGGGCTCATGCGGCGCTTGGTCTCACGCTCGATCATGTCAATGACGCGGAGACAAAGCAGCGACTGGCCGCCCAGGTCGAAGAAGTTATCGTGAACGCCGACGCGCGGCGCACCCAACACTTCGGTGAACAGGCGGGCCAAGAGCTTCTCGGACGGGGTGCGGGCCGGAATGTACGCCGCGACGGGCGCCGCAAACGGCGATGGCAGGCGTTGACCCTCGACCCGACCCTCGGCGTCGCGCGGAAGCTCGGCAAGCTCGACGAACACGTGCGGAACGAGCGCGGCCGGCAGCACCGCGCGGCCGTGACGCCGCAGCTCGGTCTCGGTGAACGACGCTTGCGCGGCTGGCACCACGTACGCCACCAAACGCCCGGCTTCGACCGTCGCGTACGCCTCGGCGACGGCCGAGTGCCGAGCGATGGCTCCCGAAACCGCACCGCGAGCGAAACGATGACCAGCGAACTCGAGCACGTCGCTCGGACGCAGCGCCACCTCGAGCGAGCCGGTCGCGAGCCGACGAGCCCGGAGGCCCGTCGGCTGCGCCTGACCGGTGCGCCGTAGCTGCAGGTCGCCCACGACGCCGACCGGGCAAGTCTCGCCCAAAGGATCGACTACGACGCCCGCCAAGTCCCCCAGCAGGCGCCCAGTGCGAGTGCCCGGCAGGCTGTCGGCCTGCGTCTCGTGCAAAAGCACGAACGAGGGCGTCTGCAGCTGGCGCAAGTAAATGACGCGCCTACCACTACCAGCCAAGTTGGCGCGGACGTCTGCCGGAGCGTCACCCAGCACCACCGTCACCGGCGGCAACTTGCCGCCAACCGCTTGGAGCTCAGCCACCGCGCCCGCCACGACCATGGCAGCATCGTTGGATTGCACGTCGCCCAAATTCTCGATCAGCGCTTCGTCGACGCGGGCATCTGGCAAGGGCAGCGACAGCGCGCTGCCACTGGCGAGCCCCAGCGCAATCTCGAGCGCGAACGACTGAGAGAACGGCGCCAAGCCAACTGCCAGGCGCCCCTGACGCTGCCCGACCAATTCGGCAAGCGATAGCGCTGCCCACGTCAACTCCGCGTGGCTCACGCGAGAGTGCGTCGAAGACCCGTCAGCCGCGAACTCGACGCGCAGCCAAGCCGGCGCGGCGGCCGTCAAGGCTGGCCCTTCTTGCCCCGGCTCCGCGAGCGCGGCCTCGAGCGCTAGCGCACGCACCCCCTCGATGGCCGGCGCCGAATCGTGGCGCAAATGCAGCGTGGCGCCCGAGCTCTTCAGCAACTCGGTCTGCACATCCAGTGGCGCGCCCGGATCGAGCGCCAACAGTACGCCGCCCGCTCGCCAGATACCCAGCGCGGCCGCCACCTGTGCGGCCGAAGCCGGGGCGCTCAGCGCAACCACATCGCCGCCCGCGACCTCCGCCTTCAACAGTGCAGAAGTGACGGAGCGACTCATGGCGTCGAGCTCGCCATAGCTGGTCGCGGTCGAGCCGCGCAGCACCGCAGCGGAATCCGCATTCTGGGCCAAACGCTGCGCCAAAAGCGCGGGCAAGTGCGGCGCGGCCAGCGCGGCCGGGGCGGCGTCTTGCAGGAGCGCGGCGTCTTGCTCGTGAACCAAGCGCAGCTTGGTCAAGCTCTCGCTCGGCCGCTTGACGATGTCGTCAACGAGCGTGGCGAAGCTGCGCACCAAAAGGTTGATGGTTTCGGTCGTGAACAGCTCGGTGCTGTAGTTGACGACCGCGACCATGTGATCGTGACGTTCGACCATCCACACCATCAGATCGTTGGCGGCGGCCGGCGGCTCTACGTCAATCTGCTTGAAGCTGATCGCGCCCATGCCAACCGGCCGCGTGCGCGCGTCTTGGAACGAGAACAACGCGCGCACCACCGGCGGACGAATCTGCAGCATTTCGAGCGGTAGCTGCTCGTTGCTGAAGGCGTCCAGCGCGCGATCGCGCGTCTTCTTCAAGAAGTCGACGAACGACTCCTGCGCGGCGAAGCGCGCGCGCAGCACGATGGTGTTGGTGAACGAGCCGATCAGGTTCTCTAGCTCGGGCAGAAGCCGACCGCGCACGGGCAAGCCGACCAAGATGTCGCTCTGCCCAGTGTAGCGGTGCAGTAACGTCGCGTAGGCCGAGAACAGCACCATGAAGAGCGTGGTGTTGGCCTGATGCCCTAGCGCCGTCAGCGCGGTCACCTGCTCTTGGCTGAAGCGCAAGATGACCGTGCCGCCCTGGTAGTTCATGCGCGCCGGCCGCAGAAAATCATAAGGCAACGACAGATCTGCCGGCGAATCGGCCAGCTCTTGGTGCCACCAATCGCGCTGACGCGCGATCTCGGCGCCCTTGGCGGTCTCACGCTGCCAAATCACGAAATCGCCGTAGGTGACGGGTGGCTCCGGCAGCTTCGACGCGCGCGCCTCGGCCAAAGCGGCGTAGCTCTCGCTCAGATCGGCCAGGAAAACGTCGTACGACCAGCCGTCCCAGATAACGTTGTGGCGCAGCGTGAAGTAGACGAACACCTGCTCTTCCAGCTGATACAGCACCGAGCGGAACAGCGGCCCCACGCTCAGGTCGAACGGTACCGTGGTGCGCTCGCGAATCTCCTTCATCATGGCCGGGAGCCGTTCGGCCTCCGGCAGCCCGCGCAAATCACGCGACTCGATGTGCAGCTTCATCTCGGGCTGCACGTGCTGGAGCATGGGCGAGCCCGAAGCGCCCATCACCGTGCGCAGCGTTTCGTGACGCTCCGCCACGACGTCCAATGCGGCTTGCAGCAGCTTCAGCTCGACGTTGCCGCTCATCTGCCAGGCCGCGGGCAAGATGTGCGTCGTCTGCTGCGACGGATGCATCTGCTCCATCAGCGTGATGCGCTCTTGCGCCATTGACAACGGCACGGGCGTGCCGGGTGCGCGCCGAACCAACGGCACCTGCTTCGGCGCCGCGACGCCAGCAGCGGCTTCGGCTTCCTTGGCCAAGCGAGCCACTGTCGGCGCCTCGAAGAACTTGCGGAACGACAGCTGCACGCCATGATCGCGCCGCAAGCGCGCCAAAATTTGCGAAGCCAGCAAAGAGTGACCGCCGAGTGAGAAGAAGTCGTCGTGGACGCCGACGCGGCCGACGCCCAACATGGCGCTCCACAGCTCGGCCATCGTCTTCTCCATCGGGGTACTAGGAGCGACGAACTCGGCGTCGGAGCCGACGGATGCGGCCTCCGGCGCCGGCAGCGAGCGCCGATCGATCTTGCCGCTGGGCGTGAGCGGCATGCGATCGAGCTTCATGAACGTGGCCGGCACCATGTAGTCGGGCAACGTGGTCTTGAGATGCTCGCGCAGCTTGGCCGCCGTTGGAGCTTCCCCTTTGGCCACGAAGTAGCCGACCAACTTGGCGTCGCCAGGGCGGTCCTCGCGCTTGATGACCGCGACCTGCCCCAACGCCTCGTGCTGGCCAAGCGCGCTCTCGATTTCTCCGAGCTCGATGCGGAAGCCACGCAGCTTGACCTGGTTGTCGTTGCGGCCCATGCACTCCAGCTCACCGCTCGGTAGCCAGCGCCCGACGTCACCGGTGCGATACATGCGCGCGCCCGGCACGAACGGATCATCGACGAAGCGTTCGCTGGTCAGTTCCGGCCGATTCAGGTAGCCGAGCGTCACGCCGCTACCGGCGATGTACAGCTCTCCCGGCACGTTTATCGGTACCAGGTGACGCTGCTCGTCCAGCACGTAAATCTGCGTGTTGTCGACGGGGTGGCCGATCAGCACACGCGTGAGCGTCGCCGGTACCTGCCAAAACGTCGACCACACCGTCGTTTCGGTCGGGCCGTAGCCGTTCCACAGGCTGCCGCAACAAGGCAGTAGTTGCCGCGCCAAATCGAGCGGCATGGCCTCACCCGTGCAGATGGCCTTGATGGAGGGCGAACCAGTCCAACCAGCTGCCAGCAGCAGCCGATACGTGGCCGGCGTTGCGTCGATGAATGTTACCTGCCGCTTTTCCAGCACCTCGCGCAACAAGCCGCCGTCGGCGGCCGTCTCACGGCCGACCATCACGATCTTGGCACCAACCGTCAGCGGCAGCCAGATCTCGGAGACCGCGATGTCGAACGACAACGTCGTCACTGCGAGCACGACGTCGGCGTTCGACAGCCCCGGCTCCTTGGCGACGCTGGACAGCAAGTTGACGACGGACGAGTGCGGTACCAACACGCCCTTCGGCTTGCCGGTGGAACCAGACGTGTAAATGACGTACGCGGGGTGGTCGGGCGTCGCGCGCTCGCTGGCGAGCGAGATGTCCGGCAAAACGCCCGATGCTTCATCGATGAACGCCAGCGTCGCGCCTAGCAACGCCAGCTCCTTGTTCACGGCAACTTCGGTGACCAGCACCGGCGCCTGTGAGTCCTCCAACATTTGCGCGAGGCGCTCACGCGGGTAGCCCGGATCCATGGGCACGTACGCGCCGCCGGCTTTCCAAATCGCCAGGGCGCCGACAAGCAGCGCCGGCGAGCGCTCGACACACAAGCCGACCAGAGAGCCTGGTCGCACGCCCATGTGGCGGAGCTTCTGCGCGAACGCTTCCGCGCGCTCGTTCAGCTCGGCGTAGCTGAGCGTGGCGCCTTGGAACTCGCACGCCAATTTGTCGGGGTTCGCCAGCGCGATGCCCGCCACTAAGTCGTGGACGCAAAGCTCCCGCGGGAACTGCGCGTCGCGCTGGTTCCAAGCGGCAATTTGCTGACGATCCGCGTCCGAGACCGCGTTGAGGTGACCAACCAGGGCGGTCGGCTCCTGCGTGATCGACCGCAACAACGTTTCGTAGGTTGCCAGCCAGCGAGTGATAGTCGAGGCGTCGAACAGATCGGTGTTGTATTGACACTCGAGCTCGACCTTGCCGGCTACCTCGACGGCGTTGACGAACAAGTCGAAGTTCTCGAAGGCGCGCGGGTTGCTGTACACGCGCAGCGACAGCTCGGGGAAGCGCACCGTGTCGGTCGACGCGCGGTCGACGTTGAAAATCACCGATACCAGCGGCAGCCGGCTGGGGTCCCGCGGCAGCGGCAGCTTCGTCAGCAGCTTACCGAAGGTGAAGCTCTGATGCTCTTGCGCGTCCAGCAAGCCGGCTCGCACGCGCCCTAGCAGCTCCGAGAACGGCTCGGTCCTCAGCACGGTGCTGCGAATCGGCAGCATGTTGACGCAGTGGCCGACCAAACCCGCATAGTCGCCCTGACTTTGGCCGGCGGCAGGAATGCCGATCACCAGGTCTTCTTGCTGGCTCAGACGATTGACCAACACGTTGAATGCGCCAAACAGCGTCGCGAACAAACTGGCCTTGAACGCGGCGCCCGTGCGGCGCAGCGCCCCGATCAGCTCCGCATCCAAATGCAGGTCTTGGCGGCTCGCGTTGAACGTCTTCAGCGGTGGTCGCAGGCGATCACTAGGTAGGTCGACGTTGGTGGGCGCGCTGCCGGCGAAGCGTTCGAGCCAATAGGCCTCATCCGCGAAGCCTACCTCCGGCGCCAACCCAGCCTGGTGCTGCGCGTATTCGGCAAACGATGGCGCCGGGTCCAAAGCGGGAGCGACGCCCAACCGCTGGGCGAACAGGCTCGCCCAGTCGCTGATCAATACCGCGTTCGACCAACCGTCGAAGACGATGTGATGGGCCGTGAGCATGACGTAGTGCTGTCGCTCGTTCAGCTTGACCAGGCGTGCTCGGAACAGCGGCCCCTTCATCAGGTCGAACGGAGTCCGAACCTCGCCCTCGGCTTGCTTCAGGCGCTCGGCCTGCTGCGCGGCGGCGTCGAGCGTAGAGTGGTCGACGAATTCGAGCGCGCCGTGGGGCTGGCTACCGACCAGCAGCGTCAAGCCGTCGGCGCTGAGCGTGGAGCGCAGCGAGTCATGGCGCGCCACCACGTCATCGAAAGCACCGCGCATCGCTTCGACGTCGAGAGCGCCGTCGAAGGCGAGCGTAATCGACTCGTTGAACGCCAGGGACGCGTCATCCCCCAGCGCGCAAGCCGTCCAGATTTCGCGCTGAGGCGCTGTCGTTGGCGCCGTCGCGACGATGGCCGGACCAGCAAATGGATCGAACGTGGAGGAACCGTCGTTGTCAGCCAAGGGGCGCCGACCTTTGCACGGGAGAACCCGTGCGGAAAGCGCAGCAGGCGGCCTGTAGACGACTGACAGCCAATGTGGAACGGTCGCTCTCACTCATGCCGGCGGCGCCCCCATCGTCCCCCTCTCATAGCTCGCCGGTCCCCGGGCCCGCCTCCGGCAGTCCGTCTGACGCTGCCTCTAAAGCGGCAGGGAATCGTCAATTATTTCGCAACACATTCTTCTTAACTGCTGCGCAAGCGATCACGATCCCGATCTCGGTCGTCAGTAACGCGTTCATCGGGCGGTACCTGGGTCCCGAAGCATTCGGCTACTTGTACCTGGCCACGACCGTGTGCGCATTTGCGATTCTCGGCCTGGAGTGGGGGTTACAAGGATCGACGCCCGCCCTGGTGGTGCGCGATCGTGCCAAGGCCGGCGCATTCCTGGGCACCGGCTTGGTCTGGCGAGCCATGTCTTCCTTGGCGGTGTCGGGCTTGCTGGCCCTGGTTTGCTGGCTGCTCGACTACAACGAGGACGCCCGTTGGGCAGTCGCGCTTTCATTTCCGCTGGCCGTGCTGAACTCGGTGGGAACCGGCTTCAAAGACACCATCCGCGGCTTCGAGCGCACCGACATTCCGGCTTACGCGCACGTTGTGCAACAGCTGATGACGGTACTCGTGCTGGTGCCCGTGCTGATGCTTGGCGGGGCACTGCGCGCCTTACTACTTTCGCAGATCGCCGTGTCATTGGTGACGGCCTACTACCTCAAGCGTTCGCTGCGCGTCGTCGGGGTGGGCGCCTTGACGTACGACCGGAGCGCGCTCAGGACGCTGCTCCGCCTCGGCACCCCGTTCGTCGTCTTCAGCCTGGCCATGGTGCTGGGCCCGTTCATCAACGGCGCCTTCTTGACCCTGCTGGTGCCGCCTGAGGTGGTCGGCTGGTATGGCGTTTCGCAGCGCTTGATCGGCCTGTTGATTTTCCCGGCTACCGCCATCGTCGGCGCGCTCTACCCAACCTTGTGTCGACTGCACACCGAGGACAAGGACGAGTTCGTGCGGGTAACCCGCGGTTCCCTGTACGGTGTCGCGCTGATCGCCATCCCAGCCACGGTGGGCTGCGCCATGTTTCCAGAAGTGGGCGTGGCGATCTTTGGCGCCCAGAAATATGCCGGCGCGGTCGATCACTTGCGGGTGATGTCGCCGTTCGTGTTCCTGGTCTATTTCAGCATGCCCCTCGGCGTCGCGATCCTGGCTTCGGATCGCCAGAAGGTTTGGACCGTGGTGCAGTGCATCTGCCTGGTCGTCAGCGTCGCAGGCAATCCGGTCCTGGTTCCCTATTTCCAGCGCACCATGGGCAACGGAGCCATCGGTACGTGCTTGACGCTGGTGCTAAGCGAAGCGCTGGTGGTGACCTGTGGCATTGCGCTCGTCCCGCGCGGCCTGTTCGACCGCGGCCTGGGCAAGTCGCTCGCGCTCGGCTTCGTCGCCGGCGGCGCCATGATGGCGGTGGCCTACTTCACCAAGCCCGCCTCCATCTTCTTGGCGGTACCGGCATCAATGCTGACGTACGTGCTCGTGGCCTGGTTCAGTGGCGCGGTTCAGCCGGCGACCGTCGCCATGCTCAAAAGCGCCGTGGGCGGACGCCTGGCGCGATTTCGACGCGCCAGCAGCACGTGACGCGCTTCACTCGACGACGACCACGTCGCCGGTGCGCAGCGGGAAGCTGGCCGCCCCACCTTGGTTGCGAATGATGTCGTCCCACTTGAAGCGAATGCGCCGAAAGCTGGGAAACTGCCGGAGCACGAAGATCTTCGTCGAGTCGGCAAACTCATTGAGCCCGCCGGATTTGGAGAGCGCGTCGACCAAGCGTGCCGTCGGCTCCATCGTCAAGATGCCGACCGCCCCGACCTCGCCGACCACCGTGATGCTGACTGGATGCGACGAGGTCACGTTCACCACCACGCGTGGCGACACGATGAACTCTTTCAACCGCTGCTCGATCTCGCGTGCCAAGTCGAACGGCCGCTTGCCCGCCGCCGTGATCTCGCCGGCCAGCGCCAGGCCAATCTTCCCGTCGTTGCGAATTCGCAACTCTCCGGACAAGCCGTCTTGCTCGTAGACGCGAATGGCGACCGTGTCGCCGACGCCGATCACGTAGTCGCTGCTGACGCTGCTCTGCTCCAGCTTCGGTAGCTCGGAGTACCAGACGTACTGTCCGGCGCCGGCGCAACCGGGCGCCGCCAGTAAGAACAGCAGCAGCAGGGAAGACGAGGCGGCGCCCTTCAGACCGACCACGGTCGCGCGCTTGGATTCGGAGTGGGTCACGTTGGGCGCATGGTAGCTTGCGCTCTCGGGCCTCAGCAAGGCCGCGCAAAACCGGGCCGCTTGCCGCGCGCACGGACTTCCCGTACACCGCGATAGGAGCAACGTGACGCTGGCTACGGGCCTGGACATCCTCGTTTTCCTGCTGGGCACCCCGCTGCATTTGGCGGCCGCCTACCTGCTCGTGGCCACGCTGCTGTCGGCGCCGCTGAAGAAGCCGGCCGCGGCCGAGCCCAGTCGACGCTTTCGGTTCGTGGTTCCGGCCCACAACGAGAGCGGGGGCATCACCGAAACCGTACAAAGCCTGCGCTCCGTCGACTATCCGTCCGAATTATTCGAGGTCGTGGTGGTGGCGGACAATTGCAGCGACGACACCGCCGAAAAAGCGGCGGCGGCCGGCGCCACCGTCATGGTCAGGAACGACGCCGAGAAACGCGGCAAAGGCTACGCGCTCGATCACGTCTTCTCGGCCACTTCGCCCGACGTCGACGCGGTCGTGGTCATCGACGCCGACACGCTGATCTCCCCGAACCTGCTGCGAGCGTTCGCGGCACGGCGCGACTTGGGTGCGCGCGCCGTGCAGGCGGACTACGCCGTGCGCAACCCCCACGCAGGCTGGCGCACGCGGCTGATCGCCATCGCGTTCGGCGCGTTTCACATCGTCCGCTCGCGCGCGCGCGAACGCCTGTCGTTGTCGTGCGGTCTGCGCGGCAACGGCATGTGTTTCAGCACCGAGCTATTGCGAGAAATTCCGCATCGCGCCTACTCGGTGGTCGAAGACGTCGAGTACGGCGTACGTCTGGGCGAAGCCGGTTACCGCGTCCACTACGCGGACGAAGCCCACGTTTACGGCGAGATGGTGACCTCTTCCGCGGCCGCCAATAGCCAACGCCGACGCTGGGAAGAAGGCCGCAAAGCCCTGATCAAAGAACATGCTCGTCGGCTTTTGGGCGCAGGTCTGGCGCGCCGCAGCCGCGTCCTGTTCGACCTGGCGATGGATTTGTACATCCCGCCGCTGTCACGCATCGCGGTCGGTTTGTTCCTCGGTGAGCTGTTGGCCCTGGCCCTACTCCTCTGGCTTGGCGCTGGCCAGCTGGCGCTCGTCGCCTATGGGTTCGGGCTCACATCGGTCCTGGCGTACGTACTGCGCGGCTGGTCGGTCTCGGGCACCGGGCTGCGCGGCCTGGTGGATTTGGCGCTCGCGCCCGTGTACGTGTTGTGGAAGCTCACCCTGCGCTTCAAAAAGCCGCCGCGCGCCACCGCCGAATGGGTGCGCACCGAGCGCGAAAAGCAGTCCAGCTAGCTCCGCGCGGGCAGCAGAGACCACCAGGCGCGCCCTGGTGGCTGCGACACGCTAGCGCAGGCTGGTGAAGAAGTTCCAGATGCCGGCAGGCGCGAAGCCGGGAACATCGTGACCACCGGCGTGTTGGCACCATTGGACGGGTTTGCCCGCCTTGCAGCCCGCGTACGTTTTGCACGGGGTCGGCGCCACGTCGCTGGAGCTCGCCCCACAGCCGTTGGTGCCGACGAAGTGATCGCGGCTGCTTTCACCGGCAGCGATCGGCTCGGCCCCGTCACTGCTGCCATGCACGATGATCACCGCGACCGGCGCGTCGCCCTTGCCCCCGCCTTGTGGGCCGCCGCCGGCGATCGAGGCGACTCCGCGCACCACCGTGGGGCGCGCTTTACCCATTTGAGTCGCAGCCCACCCGCCGTAGCTGAAGCCTGCGGTGAAAATGGCGCCCTTGTCGATGCACCAGGCTTCTTGCAGCGTGGCCAGTACCGAGTCGAACAGTTTGGCGTCGGGGCCGTCATTTTCCAGGTCCCAAATGCCGCCCAAGCCATCTGGGTACACGAAGATGGCCTGCCCCTTGCTGGCTTCTTCCAAGCCAAAGTAGCCGCGTAGACCGGAGCCGTCGCCACCACCGCCGTGGTACGCGAACACCAGCGCGTGGGCGATTTTCGCATCGTAGCCGGCGGGGGGCACCAAAACGTAGCCGCGCGCGGCCGCGTCGATTGTCACGCTCTGCTGCGCGGCCTCCGCCAGCGGTGCCGGCTTGCCGCAGCCGGCCGACTTCACGGCGCTACCGGAGCCGCCGCTGCCGCCGCCAGCGCTTCCACTCGAGCTGCCGCCACCAGCGCCCCCGCTCGAGTTGCCGGCGCTCGCGCTGGCCTTGCCGCCACTCGCAGCGCCGCTGACTGAGTCGGTGCCGCCTTGCGCCTTGCCGCCGCTGCCGCTGGATTTGCCCGCGCTGCCCGTACTGCCCGCAACCGCGCTAGCGCCGCTGCCTGCTGCGCCGCCGCCGTCTGCGGAGTCGTCGCCACACGCCTGGGCACCCACGCCCAGCGTGACGAGGCCGAGCACAGCCCCACACCTTTGCATCACCCGTGCTGACATGCCCTGGTCATAGCGGCGTTTTCCTCGCGCGGCGAGTCAGCCGCACAAGCCCCGAAAAATCACGGCCGATTCATGTGCGCGAAGCGCACGCGCGCCGCAGCAGTTTGCCGGAGGCCGCGCTCGAGGCCCTGAAGCAACGGATCTCCTAGCCCGACGGGCTTTGGGCTAGCCTCGCCGGCGTGTCGTCGGCTTCGCCAAGCGTTCCTGCCAAAATGTTCGCGTCCGAACTGGTGAAGCTCCTGCTACAGGTGGCCTGGGCCGATCACGAGGTGGCGCCAGCCGAGGCGAACGCACTGTTGGCGTTCGCGCGCCGCAGCAGCCTGCCCGAGACAGAGCTGGAGGGCCTGCAGGCCATGTTGACGGGCCGTGCGCCGCTGGTACCGCCCAACCTGGGTCTGCTGAAGCAGCGACGCGCCGACGTGCTGCGCGCCGTCAAAGAGCTACTGCTCTCGGACCTCGAAGTCGCCGACGAAGAAGAGGACATCCTGGGCCAAATCGCGGCGCTGCTGAGCTAAGCCGCAGCGCCGCGCCTGACTCAGGACTCTTCCTCGTCTTCTTCGTGGTCTTCGGCCTCGCGCGCTGCCTTCTCGTCAGAGTCGGGCGCGCGCAGCTTGTAGCCAGAACCGCGCAGCGTCTCGAGCGGCAGCGCGTCACCCAGCTTGGCGCGCAAGCGCCGCACGTGGATGTCGACCGTGCGGGGTCCACCTTCGTAGCGATTGCCCCAGACGCGGGCGAGCAGGTGCTCGCGGGACAAGACTTTGCCGCGCCGCTCGCACAAGTACGCGAGCAACGCGAACTCTTTGGCCGTCAGCGCGATTGGACGGCCATCGACGAACACCTCGTGACCGGCTTTGTCGACCACGATGCCCGCCACCTTGTGACGCTCTTCCGTGGCGAACTCGCTTCGGCGCCATTCCAGCGCCCGGATGCGCCCATAAAGCTCTTCCGGGACGTACGGATGAAGCACGAAATCATCGAAACCCGTAGAGGGGTCGATGCGGGCAATTTGCCCGACTGTTACGGCAATGATCGCGCCGACGTTGTCGAAATACGGTTCCTTCCGGACCGCTCTGAGGGCAGCGACGGCGAGGTCGGGGCGGTCTAGCGCCTCGAAAACCAGTGCGCGGGGGCGCACTTCCAGCTCGTCGTCGTCTTCTTGGATGAGCTCGACCGGGTCGTCCCACAGATCGAGCGTTCTTACCGTCGCGCCTAGCTGGCGCAACGTGGATGAGGCGCCTTCTTCGCGCTCGAGCATCGGTCCGTGACCGATGACTGCGACGAAGCTTTTGGCTCGGGAATGCTCAGATTTCAGTGCCACCGACGGTTATCCGTGAGATTTTAATGGTTGGGCAGCCCACCCCGACTGGAACGCTTTGGCCGTCTTTGCCGCACGTCCAGTTGCCATCGGAGAGAGCCACGTCGTTACCCAATTCACTTACCTCGCGGAGTGTTTCGGGACCGTTGCCAATAAGATTCACGCCTTTCAACGGTGTCGTCAGTTTTCCGTCCTCGATCAAGTAGCTTTCGGTGAGCGAAAAGACGAAGTCACCGTTCGAGATGTCGACCTGGCCCCCACCAAACGTCTTGGCATAAATGCCGCGTTTCACGCCGCGAAGCATCTCTTCGGGGTCGTGAGGGCCGGCCAAGAGCACCGTGTTGGTCATGCGCGGCATGGGCGAAGCCGCAAAGCTTTCGCGGCGGCCGTTACCCGTTGGCGTGACACCGAAGTGCCTCGAAGAGAGACGGTCCTGCATGTAGCCGCGCAGGATGCCGTTCTCGATCAACACCGAGCGCTCGGGCGTCAGGCCCTCGTCGTCGACGTTGATGGAGCCGCGGCTCTGCAAAATCGTCGCGTCGTCGACCACGGTGCACAGAGGGCTCGCGACGACCTCGCCGACTTTGCCGCTGTAATTGCTGGTCTTCTTGCGGTTGAAGTCGGCCTCCAAGCCATGACCAACGGCCTCGTGAAGCAAGATGCCGCTGTCGCCCGGAGCCAGCACGACCTCCATTTGACCCGCCGGCGCCGAGCGAGCGTCGAGCAGCACGAGCGCCTGCTGAGCGGCAATTTTCGCGTGGTCTTCGGGTGACTTGCCGGCAAAGTAGCTGAGCGTCATGCGCCCGCCGCCGCCGCTGCGCCCCGATTCGCGCTTGCCGCCGTGCTCGGCGACTGCGCTGATGCCGAAGCGCAGCATGGGCTGAAAGTCGCGCACGAAGCGCCCGTCGCTGGTGGCGATCAAGATTTCGCGCACCTCTTCGGAGAACGAGGCCGAGGCCTTGACCAGCCGCGAATCGAAGGCGAGCACGGCTTTGCTGGCACGCTCGAGCAAATCCCGCTTTTCGACGCCCGGGACGTCGAGTGTCGTTTGCTCGAGCCGGTAGCGGTCCGCCACGTCCCGACGCTCCAGCTTCACCGGATCGATGGTCTTGCCGCCATCGGCGATGCGCGCTGCGGTTTCGGCCGCGCGCTTCATGGCGTCGAACTCCAGGTCCTCCACGTAGGCGTAGCCGGTGGCGTCGCCCTTCTGGACCCGCACGCCAAGACCCAAGCTGACGCCGCGCGAGGCGCTGCGCAAAATGCCTTCCTCGAAGTTCAGCCCGCCGCCCGCCCGGTACTCGAAGAACAGGTCCGCGTAGTCGCCGCCCTTCGACAGGGCGACGGAAAGAAGGCGGCCACAAAGCGCCTCGTCGATGGCCACGGGACCGCCCGCGGCGAATGGGGCGCGATAGGCGCTTGAGGCGGGCGAGCTGGGCTCTAGGTTCACGAGTCGATCATTGTACCGGAGCCCTCATCAATCAAGGGCCTCGGCCGAAGGCCAAAGGAAACCGGAGCTCCCCCGTCCACGTCGTCGATGTGCCGCGACTGCGGGAAAACGCCCGCCGCTTCTTGAGTCAGCCTCCCGACCTGCCAGCCGGTTGCGCCTCGCGATCGAGCAGGGTGTCGAGCTGCTGAACCTAAGCCCGCCGGTACTCGAAGCCGGCGCGGGTCAGCTCTGCCTCGACGGCCGAAATGTGCTCGGCGCCGTTGGTTTCGATGACGAGCTCGACCCGCGTTTGCCCGAGCTCCACGCCCGAGAAGGCTCGGTCGTGCTCGATGCTGACGATGTTGGCTCGCGCTCGAGCCACGGCGCCCGTGATTTCGTGCAGCGTGCCGACCACGTCGCGCGCGCCGATCCAGAGCCGGCAGAGCCTGCCGCTCTTGACGAGGCCACGCTGAATCACCCGCGACACGAGATTCACGTCGATGTTGCCGCCCGAGATCACGATCACGACGCGCCGCCCAGCCAGCCCCAAGTTTCGGTGCAAAAGCGCGGCTAGGCCGACGGCTCCCGCGCCCTCGGCCACGGTTCGCTCGCGCTCCAGCAAAAGCAAGATGGCTTCGGCGATCTCTTCTTCGTCGACCAGCACGATTTCGTCGACGAGCGACTTTACGATGCGACGCGTGAGCTGACCTACCCGCCGCACCGCGATGCCATCGGCGATGGTCTTGCCGCCAGGCAGGGCCGTCGGGGGTAGGGAGTCCGGCACCTCCGATTCGAGCGCGCGCCGCATGCCGGGAAAGGTGCGCGACTCGACGCCAATCAAGCGAAGCTTCGGCTTCTTGTCGCGCAGCGCCGTGGCGATGCCTGCAATCAGGCCCCCTCCACCCACCGGCACGATCACCGCGTCGAAGTCGGCTAGCTGCTCCAAGAGCTCCAAACCGATGGTGCCTTGGCCCGCCATGACCTCGAGATCGTCGAACGGGTGGACGTAGACGGCGCCCGACGCGGCGGCTATGTCGGCGGCGCGCTCCGCCGCCGCGTCATACCCGGAGCCGTACAAGAGCACGTGGGCGCCGTAACCCTCAGTGGCCTGGATCTTCACGAGGGGGGTGCCCTCGGGCATGACCACGGTCGCCACAACCCCCAAGCGTGACGCATGCAGCGCGACAGCCTGGGCGTGATTTCCAGCGCTGGCGGTGATCACACCACGAGCCCGCTCGGCTTGGGTGAGGGTGAGCAGGCGGGACGCGGCGCCACGCTCTTTGAAAGAGCCCGTAAATTGTAGGTTTTCGAGTTTCAGGTGAACTTCGCAGCCGAGGAGGCGCGAAAGCGCGGCACTCTCACTGAGCGGTGTGCGTCGCACCCGCCCCGCTATGCGGGCCTGCGCGCGTTCGACGTCGGCGATGCTGAGCACTTTGGATGGAAATGTAGCACCGCGTGGCAGATCGAGCGCTCGGGTCGCGGCCCGAACGCTCGATCTCGGCCGCTGCGAAGCGCTCTACTCGGCTTGACCAACCCCGCGAAAGTCCGTAGGATTTAGCGCCTCTGATCCTAGTGTTTCGGCACGGCCCCTGAAATCCTCCATCAGAGCACAAGCCTTGTCTATCGAGCGCGAGAAGATTCTCCAGGCTGCCCAGAAGTACATCGAGAAGAAGAAGTACGACCGGGCGATCGTGGAATACCAAAGGATCGTTCAGGAGGATCCGAACGACGCTCGCACGCTCTTGAAGATTGGCGATCTTCAGGCGCGGCTCTCGGCGTACCCCGAAGCCATTGCCACCTACGATCGGGTCGGTCAGTTCTACGCCGCCCAGGGCTTCGCGCTCAAAGCCATCGCTGTCTACAAGCAGATACGCGAGCTCATCAAAAAGCACGCGCCCGACCTGGCTGATCGCTACGGGCACATCGTGCCCAAGCTGGCCGACATCTACACGCAGCTCGGGCTCACCAGCGACGCCTTGGCCGCCTGGGACGAAGTGGCGACACGCTTGCAGCGCGCCGGTCGCGATCGCGACGCCATCGAGGTGTTCCGCAAGATGGTCGAGCTGGACACGGGCAATCCGTTGCCGCATCTGCGGCTCGCCGAGGCCTGCTGCCGCGTGCAGTCGCTCGATGAAGCCATTGAATCGTTTTGGACAGCCGCCGAGCTACTGCTCAATCTCGAGCGCGCCGACGACGCCCTGAAGGTCGTGGAGCGCATCCTGCATTTCCGCCAAGATGCGCGCTTCGCGCGGGTCGCGGCCGAGCTGTACCTGGGCCGCGCCACACGCGAGGACGGTATGCAGGCGTTGTCCAAGCTGCAGATCTGCTTCCAAGCGGATCCGAAGGATTTGGAGACGCTCGGGCTTTTGGCGCAAGCTTTCACGCTGATTGGCCAAGAGACGAAGGCCGTCGAGGTCTACAAGGAAATGGCTCGCCTCGCGCGCGAGCAGAACAAGACCGACCTTTACAGCCAGCTGCTCGGGCACCTGCGCCAAGTAGCGCCTAGCGACGATCAGGTCGCCGCCTTTGACAGCGTGATGCCCGCCGCTCAGTCAGTGCGGCCCATCGAGTCGTCTCACGCCTCATTGTCCGACTCGGACGTCGAGCTGCTCGAAGACTCGCAGAACTTCGACGTGGCGGCGCCGCCGCACGTCACCCTGCCGAATCCGCGCCCGCACCTGGCGAGCGCGCCCGACGTGGTGGTGGTCGACGAGCAGCAAGAAGTCGCCGAGGAGCTGAACGACCCGAGCTCGTTCGACGCGCGCGGCCACGCGCGCAAGGCCATCGTCGACGCCGAGTCGTTCCGCAAGCTGCGGCTCTACCCCAAAGCCATCGAAGCCCTGCACATCGCCCTGGAGATCGACCCTAGATCGCTGGAAATCCGCGAGAAGCTGCGGGAATTGTTGCTGGAGGCCGGTGAGCGCGAAGCCGCGCAGCAAGAGAGCATCAACGTCGCTCAGCTCTACTTCGAAGCTGGCAACATCGGGCAAGCCGAGCTCTTGCTGGCACAGGTGCTCGAGGTCGACCCCGAGAACCACGACGCGCTTCTACTTTGGGAGCAGCTGGCGACCGGCTCCAGCCCGTACACCGAAGAGGTCGACGACGGCCGCACGCGTGTCCGCAGCGCCCACGACATGCGGTCCGGCTCCCAGCCGGATGGCTTCGATCCGAACGAGCCGCTGCCCTCCTACGATCTAGAAGAGGTCTCGGCCGAGCAGGCCATGCAAAGCGAATCGGGCCGCAGCCCGGCCAAGCGCTCGCTGTCGGCGATGGACGATCCATTCGGCAGCCCTGGCGGCGCCGACGAGCCGTTGCCGAGCTTCCCGCTCAGCTCGCAGCCTGACGACGAGCTGGGTATCGGCGGCGAGCAAACCACCGACATCACGGAGCTGGCGCAGTACGAAGACGACGAGGACGAACAAGAGATCTCGATTGTCGAAGATTTCATTCCACCGCCGTCGCCCGCTGCAGCCGCCGAGCCAAGCTACGAAGGGCTCGAGGACGTGCTCGACGAGGCCGAGTTCTTCGCGACGCGTGGCCTCTACGACGACGCCAAGAACATTTTGCTCGAGCAGCTAGGCCGGACCCCGAACCACAAGCTGGTGCTCGAACGGCTGAGTGAAATCGACGCGCAAATGGCCAGCTCTGGCGAGAGCCAGACGAAAGAGCGCTCGCAGCTTAGCGACCACGGCACCGGCCAAGGCTACGACGTGGCGCAGTCGCTCGAGGCGCTGGACGCCCTCGGGCCAGCCCCCGCCAGCTTCGCGGGCGAAAGCGCGCGGCAGTCGCTGTCGTCGACGCAGGACATCGACGTCGATCAGGTGTTCGAGAAGTTCAAGGCCGGCGTGAAGGCGCAGGTGGCGGACAACGACAGCGCCACTCACTACGACTTGGGCGTCGCGTACAAAGAGATGGGGCTGTTGCCAGACGCCGTCGGCGAGTTCGAAACCGCTGCACGTGACGGCGCACGCGAGTGCATGTGCTTCGCGATGATCGGCATGATCTACCTCGAGCAGAACCAGCTGGATCGGGCCGCTGAAGCTTACGTGCGCGCGCTGTCTGCCACGCAAAAGACGGTCGAGCAGGAGATGAGCCTCTACTACGACCTCGGCAACGTCTACGAGATGAAGGGCAAGAACCAAGACGCCCTTTACTACTTTCAGAAAATCGCGCGGCGCGACCCCGGCTACCGCGGCGTATCCGACCGCATCCGAGCGCTGTTGCCAGCACCCGCCCCCAGCCCGCACAGCAACGCCCGCGCAGCAAACGACGACGAGTTCGATCGCGTCTTCGACGACTTGTTCGATTCGAAATAACGGCTCCGCACGGTGACGTAAAGCTCCCAGATTTTTTCACAGGGAGATCGAGAGACCTGGAGTCGTGCGAGCGAGCAGGTGGGGCGCTGCCTTGTCTAGTCGCTTGCGTCGCGTCTGAAGTAGCCGTGACGAAATCCACGAGCACGACGCAAATGGATCAGCGCCCCCCAATTCAGGGCTCGCACGACTCCCGATCTCCAGACCTCCCTGTGAAAATCTCGATCCGTCGCAGAGACGTATTTACCCGTCGCGGTCGACGATGGACGCCAAGAGCTCACCCGACGCGCACAACGTGCCCTCGACGGTGGCTTCGCCGCGCAGCTTCCAGACGTTGGAGCGGTGGTGGAGTACCTCGACCATGAGGTCGAGCTTGTCACCGGGCGTCACGGTGTGACGGAACTTCGCTTTATCGATACCCAGGAAATACATCAGGCTGGCGTGCGTATCGAACGGCTCCGAGGCATACGCCAAGATGCCGCCAATTTGCGCCAGCGCCTCGATGATCAGCACGCCGGGCAGGATGGGCCGCCCCGGAAAATGCCCCTGACACCACGGCTCGTTGTAGCTGACCATCTTGTGCCCGCGGATCGACTTCCCGGGCACAATCTCGGTCACCCGGTCCACCATCACGAACGGATAGCGGTGCGGCAAGATCTCCAAGATCTTGGAGATCTGGATGCGCAGGGGTTTCTTGGTCAGGCGGCCTCAGGGCGTCTTGGGCGGAGCCAAGACCGGCGGAGCCATCGGCGCGGGGCTCTTGGGCGCGGCGGGCGCAGCCTTGTCGGCGTCGCCGCCGCCGCCGGAGTTGTACATGGTGATGACACGATCGGTGAAGTCGAGATCGCTGCGCACGTAGGGCACGGCCTTCTTGTCGACCACGAGGTCGATGCCTTCTTGGGTGGCCAGGCGGCGAATGATGTTCATGGTCTTCTGGAAGACGGGCTGCGTGAGCTCGCTCTGCTTCTTCTGAATGTCCTGGTTGTACTCCACGAACTTCTGCTGAAGCTGCATCATGTCGCGCTGCCACTTGTCGGCGCGTTTGGCTAGCGCGCCCTTGCTGAGCACATCGCGCTGCTTCTCGATGTCCTCACGCTCCTTCACCAGCTCTTCCTGCTTCTTGTCCAGCTCGCGCTGCTTGGAGTCGAACAGCTTTTTCAGCGTGGCTTGAGCGCGCAGACCGTCTTCGGTCTCCATCACGGCGCGTTCGGTGTCGACGACGCCAATTTTGGCCTGGGCGTGGGCCACGCTTGGCGCTGCTAGCCCGGCGAGGCCCAGCAGCAGAACGCCGAAAACACGGAACTTGCAGGTCATCATGGTGCCCGGGACTTAGCCGCCGGCCCGAGGGCGGTCAAGCACAACGGGGCCGATCGGGCAGGACGGCGCCCAGAATTACGGCGCCGGCCACGGTTCCTCGCTAGTCCGGGGACGTAGCCGAGCCCGTGGACCAAACCGGTGGACACAAATGGAATCGGCTCCCGCCGGCGGGAAGAGTCACACCAAGACGAAGTCTTCGCTCTCGGCGGCGTCGGAAGATGCGGCTGTGGCGGTTTCCTGATCGCGATGCACCGCGAGCTCATACAGCTCCACGAACACCTTGGGATGGGCGCGCGCGAGCCCCAAAAAGCGATCGCGGGGCAAGAACAAGGTCACCGTCGGGTGGTGCGCGACGACGTCCGTGATGGCGGGCCGCCGCAAGATGAGCGCCACCTCGCCGACGACCTCGCCCGGCCCGAGCCGCGCCACCAAGGTCGGGTCTTCGCCGTCGTTGTGCACGATGGCGACCTCTCCCAGCGCCACGATGTGCAGGCCATCGGGCGGTGAACCCTGAACGACGATGCGCTCGCCCTGGTTGAACTGCCGCACCGTGAAGCGCTCGATTAGTGCCGGGCGTTCCGAAGGGCTCGCCGACTTGAGGATGAAGTTTGTGCGCACCAAGTTGTCCAGCATGCGCCGTCGGCAAAACTCGGCGAACACACGCCCGACTTCCGGAGCCTTGGCAGCGACGCGATCGAGGGCGGCTTTGCTGCCGACCAAGACCACGCTGGGTCGACAAGCCGTCACGGTAGCGGTGCGAGGAGCCGATGACAGCAGCGCCATTTCACCGAACAATGCGCCGTTGCCGAGCCGTGCCAGCGCTAGCGCCGCGCCGCCCGGCTTGGTCGCCTTCTTCGACACGTCTAGCTCGCCGCGCGCCACGATGAAGGCCTCGTTGCCGACCGTGCCTTCGTCGACAAGGGCTTGGTCGTCGGGCACGAAGCGCACGTCGAACACCGCTACTGTCGCCTTGAAGCTCGCCGGGTCAAGCGCCGAGAACAGCACTTGGGCCGATACCTGCGCTGCTGCGGCGCTCAAGCTGGCTTCGTCTTGCGCGGCTTTCGCGGCCGTCAGAATCTCGACTGCGCGCTCGAGCAATTGGTTGCCTTCGAGCTTGTCGTCCAAGGGCTCGGGCTCCGCGGTGACCGACGCCATTTGCGGGGGAGCGCCGCGTTTGTCCGAAATGCGGCTCGACCCTTTGGCGAATGCGGCCGCCATGCTCTCGAGCCCTTCGTCTACGACCAACTCAGCGTCGCGCAATAGCGCGTAGGCTGCGATGGCCAAAGGCAAATTGCCGTCGAATACGGCTCGCTCGAGCGCAGCGCGCAAGCCCTGCTCGAGCTCCGCCTTACGACCCAAGCCGCCCAGCAGCCACGCGGTCACGAAAGTATTGAAGGCAGACAGCGGCTCGCCTTCGAGCAGCCCGGCCGCGATGCGCAGCGCGCCTTCACGATCGTCAGCCAGCGAGAGCGAGAGCGCGCGATCGATGGCGCGCTCCTCGACAGCACCTTTGAGCGGGGGCACCTGCACCATGGCTTGGCAGCATACCCCGGTCACTTCGCGCGGGGATAGGGGTCAGGGGTCAGGGGTCAGGGATCAGGGATCAGGGATCAGGGATCAGGGATCAGGGATCAGGGATCAGGGATCAGTCGGCGGAGGGATCAGTCGGCGGAGGGATCAGTCGGCGGAGGGATCAGGGGAGAGTGAGGGCAATCTTGTTGTTGCTGGTGGCGAGACGAGCGAGCGCCAGCTGGCTTCCACCCCTGACCCCTGACGCCTTAGTCCCGAGATTTGCTGCCCTGCAGCTTCGTGAGCACGGCGCTCATGGCGTCGGCGGCGGCGCTGACACGGGGCACGACGAACGGAAAGTCCATCCGCGTGGGGCCGATGATGCCAAGCGCTCCGGCGCTTTCGCCATCGTCATCGCGAAAGGGCGCCGCGACGACGCTGACCGGGCAGCCCACGGCCTGCGCGGCTTCTTCGCCCAGAAACACGCGCACGTTGTCGGAACCCAAGGCCGAATCGAGCAGCGAGAGCAGGCGTTGTCGATCTTCCAGCACGCGCAGCAGCTCGCGCGCGCTCTCTACGTCGCCAAATTCGGGGCGTTCGAGCAAGCGGGCCTGACCTTCGATCTCGATGGTCAAACCGCGACCTGCGCCCGCTGCGGCGGCGCGCACGAGCGTCAGGCCTTTTTTCGTGAGCGCGCCCAACTCGTCGGTGTGCTCGCGGATGCCACTCAAGAAATGCTCGCGCACCGCCACCAGCGTGCGACCCGCCACGCTCTCTTCGAGCATGTTGTGAATGCGCTCGAGCTCGGCATCGCTGACCGGCTCGTCCAAGCTGAGGAAACGATTCTCGACCGTGCCGTCAGAGAAGACGATTACGGCCAGCAGCTCGCCCGGGCGCGTCGCGATGAAGCGCAGCTTGAGCAACGTGCGGGTAGCGCTACCGGCGCGCACCAGCAACGCCGGGGCGCCCGACAGCAGCGACAAGCGGCGCCCTGCCTCGCGCAACAAATCGGTACCAGGCGGCAGCGCCTCGAACCAACTGTCGATGTCGGCGCGCTCGGCGCCCGTCAGTTGCCGCTCCTCCATCAACGCGTCCACGAACAACCGGTACGCGGCTTCCGTCGGTACGCGACCCGCCGACGTGTGCGGTTGAGTCAGGTAGCCGCTCTCCTCGAGATCGGCGAGCACGTTACGGATGGTGGCGGCCGACAGCTCGAAGCCGTACTTCTTGGTCAGGGTGCGGCTGGCCACCGGCTCCCCCGAGGCGATGAACTCAGTCACCGCGGCGTACAAAACCGACCGCGCGCGCTTGGGTAGGGAGCTCACCACTCAAATTTGGCTCGGCTCGCCCTGCCCGGTCAAACGGCGCGCGGCCGCCTGCCTTTCCTTCGGAGGAAAGGACGTGGAAAGCGACCTACCGACCCACGCGGCGGACACTTACTTAAACGTGACCTCCGGAGGTCTGCGAAATCCTTGACAGTTTTCGCATGGACGCCGATGATTTCGGTCCGGGAAAAATCCGGACTAGTTTCATGACCGTGCCCGCTCAACTGGAGGACGCGTGACCACCACCCTGCTGGCTGTCGACGACAGCAAGACGATGCGAAAGGTGATCGAGATCACCTTTGCTGGGGAAGGCTTCAAGACCGTGGTTGCAGCCGACGCCGCCGATGCGGTGGCCAAGGCTCAGTCCGAGCAGCCGCAAGTGGCGCTCATTGATGCTGCTCTCGAAGGAACCAACGGCTACGACCTGTGCCGTCAGATCAAAGGCGCCTCGCCTTCGACCGTTGTCGTGCTGCTGTCGAACAAGGCTCAGCCTTACGACAAGGCACGCGGCGCCGCCGCTGGCGCTGACGACTTCGTCGACAAGCCCTTCGACACCCAGCAGATGATCGACAAGATCACCGCGCTGGCGAAGCGCGGCGCGCTGGCTCCGGTCGCCGCAGCGCCGACGCCCCTCGCGGCGCCCGTCGCGGTCGTCCAACCCCTCGCGGCCAAGCCGCCCGAGCGCCAGCGCGTGCAGACGCTCGCCTACGGCAGCACCCCGGTGCCGCCGCAAGTCGCAGCGGCTCCGGCGGCTCCAGCTGCTCCGGCCAAGCCGCTCGGCGGTCCGTCGCCGTTCGGCTCGCGCGCGCCCACGACGCCGGGCACGCAGGCTTACTCAGCGCCCGCCCCCGCAGTCGCGGCGGCGCCCGCCCCCGCCGGCAACGGCGCCCACGCCGAGTTCGCCAGCAAGCTCGGCGGCCTGGGTCTCACGCCCGCGCAAATCGAAGGCGTCCTAGCGCTCTCGCGCGAAGTGGTCGAAAAGGTCGTGTGGGAAGTCGTTCCCACCCTGGCCGAGGCCATGATCAAAGAAGAAATCACGCGCCTCACGCGCGAGTAGCGCGCGGGTAACGACGAGCAACGGCCGCTCCGTCGAGCCTGGAACACCATCTCGACTGTCGCCTCGTTCCGGATTTCACAGGAGATCGGGAGGTTGGGAGTCGTGCGAGCGTGAATTTTTTGGCGCCGCAGCGCTCTCGGCAACTGCGTGGTTTTTCACGGCGCTGGTACGAGTCGCCAAGCGCGCGCCAACACGAACCCAGCTCGGCGCCCAAGAACTCGCACGACTACCGATCTCCCGATCTCCCTGTGAAAAAATCTCGGGCCGTTCGGGGTGGCCTGATTCCGACACGCTAGTTTCTGCGATTCGGGCTGCGGGGTGGCAGCCCATTCCGTCGGCCCCGCGCGGTGCTATAGCGGCGCCGTTATGGAAGAGCTTTCGAAGGCTTACGAACCTGCTGACGTAGAACCGCGCTGGTACAAGTACTGGCTCGATTTGGGTGTCTTCAAGGCGGGCACGGAGCGCAGCGTCGGTCAGCCGCCGTACGTGATTCCGATGCCGCCGCCCAACGTCACGGGCTCGCTGCACATGGGGCACGCGCTCGGCAGCACCTTTCAAGACGTGCTCATTCGCCACAAGCGCATGCAGGGCTACGACGCTTTGTGGCAGCCGGGCATCGACCACGCTGGCATTTCCACGCAGGTGGTAGTCGAGCGGCTGCTCAAACGCGAGGGCAAGACCCGCCACGATCTCGGCCGCGATGCGTTCATCGAGCGCGTGTGGCAGTGGAAGGAGCAGAGCGGCGGCCGCATCGCGCAGCAGATGCAAATTCTGGGCTGCTCGGCGGACTGGGAGCGCAGTCGCTTCACGATGGATCCGGACATGTCGGCGGCGGTGCGCGAGGCCTTCGTGCGCCTGTACGAAGACGGGCTGATCTACCGCGCGACGCGGCTGGTGAACTGGGACGTCGAGTCCCAGACGGTGCTGTCTGATCTCGAGGTCGAAGTCGAGGAAAACGTGCAGGGCGAGCTGTACGAGTTCGCCTATATGGTGATTGACGCGGACGCGGCGGCGGGCGCGACGGAGCTGGTCGTCGCGACCACACGCCCCGAGACGATGTTGGGCGACTCGGCCGTGGCCGTGCACCCGGACGATCCCCGCTTCAAGCATCTACATGGCAAGAAGCTGAAGCATCCGTTCGTGGACCGCGAAGTGCCCGTCATCACCGACGCGGTGCTGGTGGACATGGCGTTCGGGACCGGCGCCGTGAAGGTCACGCCGGCGCATGACTTCAACGACTTTGCGACCGGCAAGCGCCACGGCCTCGAAGAGCTGAACATTTTCAACTTGGACGGCACCATGAACGCGCAGGGCGGCGAATTCGCCGGCCTGGAGCGCTTCAAAGCCAGGAAGGCCGTTAAGAAGCGCCTTGCCGAGCTGGGGCTCGAGCGCGGCAGTAAACCGCACAAGATGACCCTGCCACGTTCCCAGCGCACGAACAGCATCGTCGAGCCGATGATCTCGACGCAGTGGTTCATGAAGATGGCACCGCTAGCCGAGCCGGCACTGCAAGCGGTACGCGACGGTCGCATTCAAATCGTGCCCGAAGAGTGGGTGAAAACCTACGAGTACTGGCTGACCAACATTCAAGATTGGTGCATCTCGCGCCAGCTGTGGTGGGGCCATCAAATCCCGGCGTTTCATTGTCAGGATTGCGCGCACGTCAGCGTCACGCGCGAAGACACGGCAACGGCCTGCAGCAAATGCGGTAGTGCCAAGCTGGTACAAGACCCGGACGTGCTGGACACTTGGTTTTCGAGCCAGCTGTGGCCGTTCGCGACGCTGGGCTGGCCAAAGCAAACGCCGGACCTTAGACGCTACTACCCGGCCGCCGACATGGAGACCGGCTACGACATCATCTTCTTCTGGGTGGCCCGGATGATCATGATGGGCCTGTATTTCATGGGTGACGTGCCGTTCAAGCGCGTGCTGCTGCACGGCATGGTGGTGGATGAAACGGGCGACAAGATGAGTAAGGTCAAGGGCAACACGCTCGACCCGCTCGACTTGATCCACGGTGCGCCCTTCGAGGTCATGGTGCAAAAGGCCCTGCCGGATGCGCCGGTGGCCGAAGCTCTGACCAAGTTCAAAAAATCCTATCCATCCACTGCGCAGATGGGCAAGGGCTTTCCAGCTTACGGCACGGATGCCCTGCGCATGACGCTTTGCAGCTACTCGCCGCAAGCCAAGCGCATCGCGCTCTCACCTGCGCGCGTCGACGGCTACCGCAAGTTTTGCAACAAGGTTTACAACGCGACACGCTTCGCTCTCACGTACATCAAGGACGAAAAGCCTTCGGGCAAGCCGCCCGAACGTCCCACGCTATTGCTCAATCGCTGGCTGCTTTCGCGGCTCTCGGCGGCGGTGACGGGTAGCACGGCGGGCATCGACGAGTACCGCTTGGACGACGGCGCCAAGGCGCTTTACGCCTTCTTCTGGGACGAGCTGTGCAATTGGTTCGTGGAAATGACGAAGCCCGTTTTCTTGGACGGCAGCGCCGACGCGCAGGCCGAAACGCGCGCGACGCTGCTGCATTGCCTGGAGGTCGTGCTGCGCGCGCTACATCCGTACATGCCCTTCATCACCGAAGAGCTGTGGCAGTTGTTGCCGAAGGCAGAGGGCCATCCGCCTTCGATCGCGCTCGCCCGCTACCCCACCGCTGCCGACGGTCGCACCGACGCCGACGCCGAGCGCGATATGAGCTGGTTGATGGCGGCGATTTCGGGCGCCCGCACGGTGCGCAGCGAGCACGGCATCAAGTTCTCGAATCGCGTGCCCGTGGAGCTGCGCAGCGCCGACGCCGCCGTGCGTCAGGTGTTGACCGACAACAGCCGCCTGATTCAGTTCTTGGCCAGCACCGACGGGCCGCCCACGGTGGCCGAGCCTTCAGCCCAACGGCCCCGCGGGTCCACGCTGAACGTGGCCGGCGACGTGGAGGTGCTCGTCACCCTGAAGGGTCACATCGAACCCGCCAAGGAGTCCGAGCGCATCGATCGCGAGGTAAAGCGCGTCGTGAAGGACATCGAAGTGATGGAGAAGAAGCTTTCGAATCCGAACTTCGTAGCCAACGCGCCGGTGGACGTATTGGCCGAAGCGCGCACCCTGCTCGAGAGCTTGAAGCAGCAGCAAACCCGCCTGGAAGCGGGCCGCGAGCTGGTCAAAGAGCTTTCAGAATGAGTTCGGGCCGCACCAGCGGCACGAACATGGGGTCGAACGTGACCTCGGGCGTGATGCCGGTGTGGAAAGCGTAAGACACGCGCAACGAGACGCGCGTGCCCCGCAGTGCGCCCTTCGCCATTAGCTCCGCTGCCCGCACGCCGATGCGCGCTTCCAAGAGCGCTCGGGGCGACTGTTTGGGTTGGCGCAAGAGCTTGGGGCTCGCAAAGGCGCCGACCACGAAGGCGATGCTGGGCGAGCCGCTGCTGGGTAGTGCGCCGAGCGCCTTGGCCAAGGCCGCGCGCTGCGGGTCTTTCTTGGCGTCCCATTCGAGCGCCAGTTTTTCGGCGCGAATCAACACGAGCAAATCGGCGGCCGGCCCCGGCAACGAGTCAATTTCCGCGGCACGGGTCAAGACGCCAAGCGCGTCCGCGGTTCGGCCCAAGCGCTCGAGCGCGCCAGCGGCGTCCAGCACGGCGCGCAACGCGAGCTCCGGTGGCAAGGCTTCGCCTATCAGCTGGCTTGCGACCTGCGCCAGCGCCCGGTGCGAACGCTCGCTAGGTGCGGTCTGCGCGTCGAGTTCCGCCAGCAGCAACACCGCGCTGGCGCTCTCGGTGCTGCCCTTGGGCGCGAGCGACAGTTGCTCGGTCAGAGCCACCTTCGCCGCCTCGAGTGCGGTCGCGTCCGTGCCACCTGCGGCCTCCCACGCCAAAAGGCCGGCGCGGGCCGACACCAACCCTGCAGGCGCCGCTTTGGGCAAAAGCTGCAAAACGGGCTGATCGGCCGCTAGCACGGCGCTCACGGCCAAGCGCGGCGCCGCGGCGTCGACGCCCAATGCGCCAAACCACAGCTCCTGCTTGCGATTCGGATCAATCTGCGGACGCTCGCCGTGCGGTAGGTGCAGGCCAGCCGTGACACCCGCTGACAGCGCGGCCGCAAATACGGCTAGCGGCTTTTGCTCGGGCAACTCCGACAGCGCGCGCGACAGTGCCTGGTAACGCTCGGTGAAATCCCGCTCGAGACTGGCGGCGTCGGAAGCCCGAGCCAACGCCGTGACCCACGGCACGACGTGCGCCAGGCCGATGTACGCCTCCGCCGAAGCCGCGTCGCGACCGGCGCCCGAGCGCCAGGCCTCGTCCATTTCCGTCAGCGCCACGGTGAGCCCCGGTCGCACCGTGACCGCGTCCGCGCACAAGCGCGGCGAACCGACTCGCGGCTGCAAGCCAGGGCAGGCCGCGCCGTCGGCAGCCACGACGGCCAGCGCGGCGCCGACGCGCAAGTCGGCCTTGGCTTGGCTTTGCACGCGAACCAGAGCGCGGCCGGCGTCCGCGTAGCGACCCAGCTCCAGCAAGGCCCAGGCTTTGACGATCGGGTCCGCGGCGTTGCGGGCCTTGAGCGCGCGACGCAGGCGAACCAGCCGCGTTTGCTCGAACGCCCCAGCCGGGACGCCCGTGACTGCACTTTCGAAGCACTTTTCGTCTTGATCCA